>NZ_CP189974.1:1800000-1967957 GCF_051549785.1 Candidatus Caldatribacterium sp. SIUC1
CCGGCTAAAGCCTCAAAGGCACTGGAGAGAATAGAATCCTTCTCCCGACCCCCACTGCGTTCTTCACCACGGCCAAGCTCGATGAACTGTTCAAGACCGATTTTCCGAGCCAGATACGCCAGACACTCTTCGCTTGCCCATTTCGCCTTCATAAGGGAGAGCCAGCTCCGGGGCCGATCGTAGTTCTGGAAGAGGTAGTCAGCGATAAAAAGACCAATCACTGCGTCTCCCAGCCACTCGAGTCGGTCGTTGCAGGCCCCGGCCTTGCCCTCCAGGGCTGATTTGTGCCGGAGCGCTGTGCGGAGAATTTCTGGATTCTGGAAAGAATACCGGATCCGCTTTTCTAACTCTGAGAGGTCCCTCTCCGGCGCAGGCATTGAAGAGCGTCAGCGGATCTTGGATTCGATGTACTCTACGGCTTCTCCAACGGTGGTGATTTTCTCTGCGTCCTCGTCAGGAATTTCGATGTCGAACTCCTCCTCAAACGCCATGATGAGTTCCACAATGTCCAGGGAGTCCGCTCCCAGATCGTCGACAAAAGAAGCATCGGGAGTAACATCTTCCTCATCCACACCGAGCTGGTCCACGATGATTTCCTTCACCTTGGAGAAAACGTCCATACGCACACCTCCCAAAAGGTTTTTTAAGCCATAAAGAGTCCACCGTTGATGTGAATGGTCTGGCCCGTAATGTAACCAGCAGCCTGGGAAGCCAGAAAAGCGACAAGCTGCGCCACTTCCTCCGGTTCACCCCACCTCCTCATCGGTACCTGCTGCAACCACATCTCACGCACCTCTTCAGGGAGTTTCCGGGTCATCTCTGTGTTGATGAAACCAGGGGCAATGGCGTTGACGGTGATCCCGAGGGGTGCTACCTCCCGTGCCAGGGACTTGGTGAAGCCCAAAAGAGCAGCCTTTGCCGTGGCGTAGTTGGTTTGGCCAGTGTTTCCCATAACCCCTACGACCGAGGAGATGTTGATAATACGGCCGTAGCGTTGCTTCATCATATACCGGAGAACCTCTTTGGTACAATTGTATGTCCCCTGGAGGCAAACATCAAGAACCGCCTTCCAGTCCTCGTCTTTCATCCGGACAAAGAGCGCATCTCTGGTAATACCGGCATTGTTCACCAGAATGTCGATGTGCCCCCATCTTGCAACGATGTCCTCCACCATTGCCCGGATCTCCTCCCGTACCGTCACATCAGCCACATACCCCTGAGCCTCTATGCCTTCCTGGCGCAGAGCCTCAACGACCTCACGGAGTTCCTCTTGAGATCCAACGTCGTTCAGCGCTACGAAAGCTCCACCAAGACCAAGGGTTCTTGCAATGGCAAAGCCAATCCCTCTTCGGGCACCGGTCACAAGCGCAACCTTCCCTGTAAAACTCATCGTACTCCCCTCACCTCACTCACAGCAACCTGCAAACGCTTGGGAGAAAAGGTCGGGAAAACGGAAACTCCAGGATGTTCCCGTTCAAAGAGCTTCGAAAGCACCATCCCGGGACCCACCTCCAGGGCCCTCCGCACACCCTCCCCACAAAGGACGTCCATGATATCCTTCCAGCGAACCGGCGCAACGAGCTGCTCCACAAGGAGGTCCCGAATCCTTCCTGGATCACGCTCAAAGGCAGCCGTCACGTTGCTCAGGTAGGGATAACGGGGCGGACGGATGGTGACCCCCTCAAGGACCCGGGCAAAGGCTTCCCGAGCTTTCTCCATGAAACTGGAATGGAACGGAGCGCTCACACGGAGTTCCACAGCTTTCTTTCCTCTCCTGCCAACCTCCTCAAGGACCCAGGGAAGCAATGATTTTTCCAGAGAAAGCACAACCTGGTCCGAGGAGTTGATGTTGGCGATTTCAACCCTCCCCCTTTCCCTAAGCATATCCACCATCCCCCGGACTTCTGGCAGGGAGAGGCCCAGAACGGCCACCATGGTCCCCTCCCCCAAGGGAGAGGCTTCCTGCATAATTTCCCCGCGCCGCCGCACCAGGTACACAGCCTCGTCGAAACCGAAACTCCCCGCGCAAAAAAGAGCCGAATACTCCCCAAGGCTGTGCCCTGCCACCACGTCGGGAACAACGGGGATTTTCCGCAAAAGGAGCGCGCTGAACGTGAGAATAGCTGGCTGGCTATTTTTCGTGAGGTTCAGTTCCTCTTCAGGCCCTTCGAGGCTCAGCCGGAGCAGATCAACCCCACAGATGCGGCTGGCCTGGCCGAAGAGTTCCTCCACCAGAGGGGCATCCTCTTCAAGCCACTCTCGTAGCATGCCCACCTTCTGAGAACCCTGACCTGGAAAGAGGAAGGCCACCTTCATGAATCCCCCACCCGCTTCAGCCGCTCGAGGGTTGCCCAGAATTCCTGCATGATGTCCTCTATGACCTTCCGGACGGGTTTCAGGTCACGAATGAGACCCGCCACCTGACCGCACATAACGGACCCCTCTTCCACATTCCCGCAAACCGCAGCTTCCCTCAGCTTTCCCACCCCAAGGGCCTCCACAACCTCCCGGGGGGCACCACTGAATTCGAGCTCCTCGAACTTCCGGGTGAGGCGATTCCTGAGACACCGCACCGGGTGACCGGTAGAAAGGCCGGTAACGACCGTTGAGCGATCATGGGCCTTGAGGATTGCCTCCTTGTACGCCGGGTGGACCTCACACTCTTCAGTACAGATAAAACGTGTCCCAAGCTGCACCCCCTCCGCTCCAAGGGCAAAGCAGGCTGCCATACCCCGTCCATCGCCAATGCCTCCTGCTGCGATGACCGGGACCCGAACGGCATCCACCACCTGAGGCACAAGACACAGGGTGCTCACCTCTCCCACGTGACCGCCCGACTCGTTCCCCTCGGCAATGACGGCCTGGACACCATACCGCTCAAGCCTCTTGGCCAGAGCAACAGAAGCTACAACGGGAATGAGGACAATTCCCAGGTGGGCGAACTCCTCCACCAGAGGACCGGGGTTCCCCGCACCGGTGGTGACTACCGGAACCCGCTCTTCCTTCACCACCCGTATCTGGTCCTCAATGTGGGGAGAAAGGAGCATGAGGTTTACCCCAAAGGGTCGATCCGTAAGGGAACGAACACGCCGGATCTCTTCCCGGAGTTCCTCTCCGGTCATCCCTCCTGAGCCAATGATGCCCAGTCCTCCAGCTTCCGAAACCGCAGCCACCAGGGGGGCCGTCGCCACCCAGGCCATACCCCCCTGGAGAATGGGGTACTGAATACCAAGAAGTTCCGTGACTCTGGTTTTCATGGTTCACCCTTTCTCAATCCTCAAGAGAAAAGTGGGACAGGCCTTCCCGGATTTTCTCGAGAATTTCTCTCTCTACAAGCTCCTTGGCTCGCAGAATGGCGCTTTTGATATCCCGGGCCCTGGACTTCCCGTGGCAGATGAGGCACACCCCCTCAACCCCAAGGAGGGGTGCACCGCCGTATTCGCTCCGGTCAAGCCTCTTCCAGAGCGACCGGAGCCGCTCCTTTGAGGCAGCATCTCCAATCTCCCGCTCCAGAAGCTGAGCGATGAGCTCAATGAGTCCCTCACCGAACTTCAAAAGGGCATTCCCAGTAAATCCGTCACAGACGACGACATCCACCGTTCCGTCGACAATGTTCTGCCCCTCGGCATTCCCCACAAACTCGAAATTCAGGCTGTCCCGTCGCTCCTTAAAAAGCTGGTATGCCGCTTTCACCACTTCGTTGCCCTTTCCTTCCTCCTCTCCAATGCTCAAAAGACCCACCCGGGGACGGGAAACGCCAAGGACGATTTTGGCATACTCTGCTCCCATAATGCCGAAGTGGAAAAGGTGCTTGGGTTTACAGTCGACGTTTGCCCCTACATCAAGGAGCACACAGTACGAGCGGGTGTTGGGGATGAGCGCTGTGATGGCTGGTCGCTCCACCTCCGCAACATGCTTGAGGCCAAGCCACGCTGCCGCCATGACCGCTCCGCTATTTCCCGCAGAGATGAAGGCGTCAACCTTTTTCTGCGCCAGAAGCTGGATACCCCTGCAGATGCTGGAGTACGGCTTCTTCTTCACCGCCTCTGCAGGATGCTCCTGCATGGAGATGACCTGCGGGGCATCCTCAATAGGAAAGTCTTTTTCCTGCATGGAAAGGGTTTCGTACAGGGCAAGGAGCTCTTCTCTGGGGCCAAGCGCCACAAGGGTATACTCGGGAGAATAGGCCTCTTTCAGGCCTTTCACAATCTCCAGGGGGGCAAAGTCGCCACCCCACACATCCACCGCAATCCTCATTGCCCTTCCCCGCTACTCTTCGACCTTGAGAACCTGTCTTCCTTTATAGTACCCACACTCAGGGCACACGTGATGTGGGAGCTTGGGCATGTGGCAATGAGGGCAGCTGACAAGGTGTGGCGGGTGAATAACCCAGTGTGTTCTCCTTTTGTTTCTTCGGCATCGCGAGGTTTTATTCGTCAGATTCGCCATGCTCGAATACCCCCTCTATTCTGCGAAGTCAAGGTGTAGGATAGTATAGAACAATTTCTGCTCCTTTGCAAACGCTTTACCCCGGTTTCCAGCGCTTAAGCGCCACAAGTCTTGGGTCAATCTCCTGTTCCTCGCAGCGGCACTGCACCTCGTTCCTGTTCCCCCCGCACACCGGGCACAACCCCTTGCAGTCAGGACGACACAGAGGCTTCATAGGAACGTTGAGAAGAACGATTTCCTGGATTTCCTGGGTGACGTCCACATAGTTTTCCTCTTCGGTAAAATACCGGACTTCCACGGTCTCCTCTGCCTCTGCCTCGAAATCCGAAGGACGCGTCAGGCGGCTGGCATTGCGAAGCTCCAAACGGAAAGGAATATCCATGGGATAGAGAAAAGGTTCAAGACAGCGGGCACAGTGCAGAAGAAGAGCCGTTCTCAGGCGGCCCTCAACGAGAATCTCCGAACCACAGTTCACGAGGTGGACCTCAATTTGCACCGGCTGGGTGAAGAGGACGTCCTCTCTCCCCAGACGGACGGAGGGGAAAACTTCCTCCTGGAGGTCAAAAAACGTTCGCCCTGTGCCCCTTTTGACCTCCCCAATGTACAGCTGCACACCTTTCACCTCATTCCCCGTGCAATTCGCCAGGTATCCCGGGCGATCACAAGCTCCTCATTGGTGGGGATGACCATCACCTGGACCCGCGAATCATCCCGGCTGATCAGGGCCTCTTTCCTCCGCACGGTGTTCCGTTCATCGTCAATGAGAATCCCAAGGTGCTCAAGACCCGAGCAAATAGACTTTCGAATGTAAGGGGAGTTTTCCCCAATTCCTGCGGTGAATACCAGACCGTCAAGCCCACCGAGGATAGCGTAGTACGCTCCGATGTACTTTTTGGCCCGGTAGGCAATGATGTCGAGGGTAAGACGCGCCCGGTGATTGTGTGGTGCTGCATCCTCAATGTCCCGGGTGTCGCTGCTTATCCCCGAAATCCCGAGAACCCCGCTTTTCTTGTTCAGGATTTCCTCCACTTCCTTCGCCGAAAGGCCTTCCTTCTCCATCAGAAAGAAAACAATCGCCGGGTCAATATCGCCGCACCGGGTCCCCATAACCAGGCCCTCCAAAGGAGTGAACCCCATGGAGGTATCGATGGACTTTCCGTGGAGGATGGCGGCAAAACTCACCCCGCTGCCCATATGGCAGGTGATGAGCCGGAGCTCTGCAAGGGGACGGCCCATCATCTTTGCCGCTCGCTCCGCCACATACCGGTGAGAGGTTCCGTGAAACCCGTACCGCCTTATGCGGTACTTCTCATAGTACTCGTATGGAATGGCGTAAATGTACGCGTACTCAGGGAGCGTGCCATGGAAAGCGGTGTCGAAGACCGCCACCTGCGGGACCCCAGGGATGAGTTCCTGGCAGGCTTCAATGCCGAGGATGTTGGGAGGATTGTGCAAAGGCGCAAGGTCCGCACAGGCTCGAATGGCTTCCAGAACCTCATCGGTAATCAGCACTGAACCGGTAAACTTTTCACCCCCATGGACGACCCGATGCCCAACGGCGTCGATTTCCCCAACGCCGGAAAGTACCCGGGTTTTCCCGGAGGTCAAGGCAGCGATAACGAGTTCCAGGGCCACACGGTGATTTGGCACAGGACGATCTTCAACGAAGGTGTCAAGAGCCGACCGGTGTTCCAGGCGAGATCCTGGAATGCCGATTCTCTCCACAATCCCCCGGGCGACCACCTCATAACGGTCCTCGTCCTCCATCCGGAAGAGCTGGTACTTGACGGTTGAGCTACCGCAGTTCACCACAAGGATGTTCAAGGCCCATCATCTCCCCTCTAAAACTGCGTCTGGAGAACAGTGACCGCAATCTGGTCAACGATGTCTTCAGCCCTGCAGCCCCGGGAAAGGTCGTTCACCGGCTTTGCCAGACCCTGGAGGATTGGTCCAATGGCCCTCCCCTGGGCCAGGCGTTCGGTGAGCTTGTAGCAGATATTCCCCGCATCAAGATCAGGAAAAATCAAAACGTTGGCCCTCCCCGCCACCGGGCTTCCCGGAGCCTTCCTTGCCCCCACCTCCGGAACGAGCGCTGCATCCCCCTGGAGTTCACCATCGATGAGGAGATCCGGAACAAGGGTCTGGGCAATGCGCGTGGCCTCTCGCACCTTATCTACCCGACTGTGCCTGGCACTCCCCTTGGTCGAAAACGAAAGCATGGCCACCCTTGGTTCCCCTCCCACCAGGAGACGAAATGTCCGGGCAGTGGTCACCGCGATGTAGGCCAGCTCCTCAGCACTGGGATCGGGGTTAAAACCGCAGTCGGCAAAGAGGAATACTCCGTTCTCCCCGTACTGCGTGTTGGGGAAAACCATGAGGAAACAGCTTGAAGCAAGTTTAATGCCCGGAGCGGTTTTGATAATCTGCAGAGCGGGACGGATCACATCAGGACTTGTGAACACCGCTCCTCCCACGACACCGTCGACCTCTCCGCAAAAAAGCATCATGCAGGCATAGTACATGGGGTTCTGGAGGAGTTCCTCCGCTTTTTCAAGTGTAACCCCTTTCTCCCGGCGAAGCTCAAAAAGCGACTGGGCATAGGCTGTCCTCCTGGAGTCCTTCTGGGGATTCCGGATTTCCACCCCCTCAAGGCTTACCCCGAGAGCCTCGGCTCTCCGACCAATCTCCTCCTCATCACCAAGAAGCACGATGGATGCAATACCT
This sequence comes from Candidatus Caldatribacterium sp. SIUC1, assembly GCF_051549785.1. GTDB lineage: Bacteria > Atribacterota > Atribacteria > Atribacterales > Caldatribacteriaceae > Caldatribacterium. The sequence continues at coordinate 1,807,174 of NZ_CP189974.1, forward strand.
TCCCGGGTTGCGAGACTCGCAGCGCGGATCACCCGTTCATCGTGCCCTTCGGGAAGGGCGATCTTCTTCCCCAGGCCCCGCGCCCTTTCCCGGATGCGAGCAAGAATGTCCATAACACCTCATCTCCTCTAAGCGAATTTTTATCTGGAAACCGAGCTGAATTTCTCCCGGAGCCGCCGCTCCACCCCCGGGGGGACAAGACCCCGAACGCATCCACCAAAGCGGGCAATCTCCTTGACCACCGTGGAATTGAGGTACGAGTACTCGGTGCTTGTGGGGAGGAAAACGGTTTCAATTTCCGGAGCCATTTTTCGGTTGGTCAGGGCAATTTGCGTCTCGTACTCGTAATCGGAAATGGCGCGCAAGCCTCGAAGAATAACCCTGCAACCCCGAGAGCGGGCAAAGTGCACGAGAAGCCCGTCGAAAACCTCAACCTCAACGTTGGAAAAGTCAGCCACTGCCTCTTCAATCATGCGCTTCCGTTCTTCCGCACTGAACAGGGGGACTTTGTTCGGATTCTGCAACACCGCCACGATAAGGTGGTCGAAGATTTTCCTCGCCCGGTCGATAATATCAAGATGCCCGTTGGTGATAGGGTCGAAACTCCCAGGGTAAATGGCTACGATCACCTGTGCCCCTCCATTCTCTTAACCTTTCAGTTTCCCGAAAACCAGAACGCTCTTTCCATACCGCCGCACATCCTGAACCCCAAAAAACGCAAACCCCTCTTTTTGCCACTCCTTCCGGGAGCACCGGATGACCACAAGCGCATTGCCTATGACAACTTTGAAATTATACAACTTTTCCATGACCTGGGAAATGTCGTAAGCAAAAGGGGGGTCGAGAAACACGACATCAGGCCGTTCGAGGGCCTGGGGGAGTTTCCTCGCCTGCCAGAAATCCCAGCGCACAACCTGAGCCCGGTCTTCATACCCACAGAGGGCGATGTTCCGTCGCAGAATCTGGCATACTCTTGGGTTGCTCTCAAAAAAATACGCCCGCCGGGCACCTCGACTCAGAGCCTCAAGCCCTAGGGACCCACTCCCGGCGAAAATATCGTACACAACGCTTTCGGGAAGCTCATCCTTAAGGATGTCAAAAAGCGCCTTCCTGGCAACTCCCTGAATGGGACGGACACCGCATCCTCCAGGAACAACGATTTTCCTGCCCCTTTTCTCCCCTCCAATAATGTGGATATACCCCACTCAACCAACCTCCCCAAATTCCAGATAACGACCAAAGCGCCGTTCTATTTCCTGCCGAAGCGGACGGTGCTCCGGTCTCTCAAGGAACGGGTCTTCGGTGATGATTCTCTCTGCTTCCTGGTGAGCCCGCTCAAGAAGTGGCCAGTCCGCAAAGGGGTCGGCAAGATGGAACTCGGGTACCCCGTGCTGACGCACACCATAGAACTCCCCGGGACCCCGGAGACGAAGGTCCTCTTCGGCAATGCGGAAGCCATCATCCGTTGCTGTAAGGATGGCCATGCGCTTCCGGACGTTTTCCCCCGAGAGAGCAGCAAGGAGGATGCACACTCCTTCTTCGCTTCCCCGGCCTATTCTCCCCCGGAGCTGGTGGAGCTGTGCAAGGCCAAAGCGTTCAGCGTTCTCCACCACCATGACACTGGCTCTGGGAACGTCGATGCCCACCTCGATCACGGAAGTCGCCACCAGAACGTCAACATCACCCCGGGAAAACCGGTGCATGATGTCTTCCTTTTCCCGCGAAGAGAGTTTCCCGTGGATAACCTCTATGCGGAACTCAGAAAGCCACTTTTTCTGGAGTTCCTCGAATACCTCCTGGACGTTGGCGATCTCCTCTTCGCTCTCCTCAATGGCCGGACACACAACATACGCCTGTCGACCTTCCCTAAGGAGCTTCCGCACGCGATTGTAGGCCTTGAAGCGTTCCTCAAGAGGGAAACAGAGCGTCCGTGTCGGCTTCCTCCCTGCCGGTTTCTCATCGACCACGGAAACATCAAGGTCCCCGTAAAGCGTCAGCGCTAGAGTCCTGGGAATCGGCGTCGCCGTCATCACCAGGGTATGGGGAACCGTAGCTTTCTCCCTGAGCTTTGCCCTCTGGAGCACCCCGAAACGGTGCTGTTCGTCGACAATCACAAGACCGAGATCTGCAAAGGCAACCTTTTCCTCGATAAGGGCATGCGTTCCGATAACAATATCCACCTCCTTTTTCTGTATCGCCTCAAGGAGCTGGCGCTTCTCCTTCGTGTTCCCCCCTTTCAAAAGCCCTACTCGAACCCCCAGGGCCGCAAGAGGCTCGCGGAAACGGGAGTAATGCTGCTCGGCAAGGATCTCGGTAGGGACCATAAAGGCCACCTGGCGCCCGGTTTCAACCACCCGCAGAGCGCTGATGACTGCCACGATGGTCTTCCCCGAGCCCACATCCCCCTGAACCAACCGGTTCATAACCCTGCCGCTTGCCAGATCATGGGCAATCTCAAGACACACCCGCTTCTGTGCCTCTGTGAGAGAGAAAGGCAGAGACCGAATGAAACGCTCCGCAAGAGGAGATTCCAGAGGACAGGGGGGAACCTGGAACGTCTCGAGGGTTCTCCTGCGGATTTTCAGGCTCAGGGCAAAGAGGAGAAATTCTTCAAGGATCAGGGCAAGGTGAGCAGGACTCCGGCGGGCCTGGAGCTCCTCAAAAGAAGCGGTGGAAGGCAGATGGAGTTCCCGAATGGCCTCGCGCTTTGCGGGGATTTGCAGACGTTCACGAAGGGCAGGAGGAAGGACTTCGGGAACTTCGTGGAGACAGGTCTCAAGAGCAGAGAGGATAACTGCCCGGAGCTTCTTGGGGGGTAAACCTTCGGTGAGAGGATACACAGGAACGAGGCGTTCAAAATCGGTCGTCCTGAGCTTTCCCACCTCGTACTCAAACGTTGCTGTCTCCCAGGCCCCGAAGGCGTACCGGAAATTTCCCGATACCCGAACCCAGGTGCCCTTTTTCAGAACCTGGGCGAGATACCCCCGGTTGAAGCACACCAGACGAATCTCTCCCGTTCCATCGCTCACGACGACCTTCAGCAGAGGACCCCGCCGGGTTGGCTCGATTTTGTGCTGCACCACTTGTCCCTGGATGGTCTCAATCCCCACACCCTGGAGACTCCGAATCGGTTTGATTGTGCCCCGATCGCGGTACGTTCGAGGAAAGAAAAAGAGGAGGTCTTCCACTGTGAAGATTTCGAGGCGGTTCAGCTTTTTCTCCAGAGCTGGACCGACACCCTTAAGGTAACGCACCGGCTGAGCAAGGGAGGGGACAAACTTCCGGGATTTTGGTGACACACCCTTTCCCGGCGCGGGACTTGCCCGAAGGGCGCTTTCAATGGTCAAAAGCAGGCGCCTCCGCTCCTCCCGGGAAAGGTCCTCATAACCCTCAAGCTGCCCAAGCCACTCCTCCGGGTGATGCCCCTCCTTCTGCAACCATCCTTTGAGAAACCGGTTGAAACCCCCAAAAACCGAGGTATTGTCGAGTTTCTTCTTCTCCTGCTCGATGACTCTGAGGACTACTTCCTTAGAACACCGCGCCATACCCTGCCCTCCCTCTCTATTGTACAACCGGGAGAGAGCTCAGAGAAGGCGCTGCCTTATTCCTGATCCGCCAAGGTACGCAGAACGAACGCGCTCATCGTGCATGAGGTCCTGAGGCTTTCCTTCCAAAGCCACACGGCCGTTCTCGAGAATGTAGGCGTAGTTTGCAACCGAAAGTGCTTTGCGGGCGTTCTGCTCCACAAGGAGAAGAGAAACCCCCTCTTCCTCGTGGATCTGGCGGATAATCCGGAAAATCTCCTGGACAACCCGGGGAGCCAGCCCCAGAGAGGGCTCGTCCATAAGAATGACCTTTGGCCTTGAGATCAGGCCTCGACCGATGGCCAGCATCTGCTGTTCCCCTCCCGAGAGGGTGCCGGCGAGCTGCCGGCGTCGTTCCCGCAAAACTGGGAAGAGCTCAAAAATCCACGCCCTTCGCCTTTCTCGCTCGGCATTGCTCACCAGATGGCGAACCCCGTAAAGCCCAAGGAGAAGATTCTCTTCTACAGTAAGCGTGGGGAAAATCCGGCGGCCCTCGGGAACATGGGCGAGGCCCTGGCGCAAAAGCTCAAAAGGAGCAAAGGAGCGGATGTCCCGACCGCAGAAGAGGATTCTCCCCTGGACCAGGGGGAGGAGTCCTGAAATGGTCCGAAGAAGCGTGGTTTTTCCTGCTCCGTTGGCCCCCAGAACGGCAACAATCTCCCTCTCCTTAAGCTTAAGGGTCACCCCCCGAAGCGCTTCCACTGCCCCGTAAGAAACCCGGATATCCTCAACCTCAAGAAGTGCTCCCAACCCACTCCTCCTCTTTCCCAAGGTATGCCTCGATAACCCTGGGGTGGTTGTAGACCTCCCACGGTGACCCTTCAGCAATCTTGCTCCCCATGTCCATGACGCTGACCCAGTCCGAAATCCCCATCACAACATTCATATCGTGCTCGATGAGGAGGATGGTGATGCCTTCCCGCAAAAGCTCCTGCAAGAATTCCATGAGCTCCTCCGTTTCCCTCTCGTTGAGTCCAGATGAAGGTTCATCGAGAACAAGGAGTTCGGGTCCTGTGGCTAAAGCCCTGGCGATTTCGAGGTACTTCTGCCTACCGTAGGGGAGATTCCGGGCCAGTTCATTTCGGTATTCCCACAATCCCACCCGGTACAGCCAGTACGCAGCCGTCTCCATGAATTCCCGCTCTTCCCGAAATTGAAAAGGCGTGCGAAGGACGGTGGAAACAAGTCCCGAACTTCCACGACAGTGGCAACCCGTCAGGACGTTTTCAAGACAGGTGAGGGAGGGAAAAAGACGGATGTTCTGAAAGGTACGGGCAATGCCCCGGGCCACCACGAGATGGGGCTTCAGGCCGGTGATATCCTCTTCCCTGAAGAGCACTTTCCCCTCATCGGGACGGTATATGCCGGTGATAATGTTGAACAGGGTGGTTTTCCCTGCTCCATTTGGACCGATAAGACTCGTGACCCTTCCAGGGTACACCGCAAGGTCGTACCGGTTCACCGCCACAAGTCCCCCGAAGCGAAGGGTGACCCCCTGAACCTCAAGGAGAGGACGGTTGCCAGACCCATGAAGGAGTTGAACCGGGGAACGCTCCTTCAAAGAAACCTGTCCCCCCAGCACCGGGGATGTCCCCTTTGCAGAAAACCCCTGCGCACCAAAACCATCAAGCCCCAGGTTCTCCCTCTTTCTGGGGAGAAGACCACCGGGACGGAAAATCATCGTCACCATGAGGGCCAGGCCGAAAAAGAGGAGGCGAAAGCTTGCAAAACGGCGGAAAACCTCGGGGAAGACAACCACCAGAGCCGCTCCAAGAAGGACACCGGGGAGAGAACCAAGGCCTCCGAGGAGAACGATGCAGAAAAGCAGTGCGGATTCCATGAAGAGGAAACTCTGGGGCGACACCACGGCCATTTTCGCCGCATAGATATTCCCCGCAAGACCCGCAAAGGCTGCTCCCAGGGTAAAGGCCAGGAGTTTGTATGCCCGCACATCGATACCCGTGGCCTCGGCGGCAATCTCATCCTCCCGGATAGCATTCCAGGCACGGCCTATCCGGGACCTCTGGAGACGCAAAAGCACGAAGGCAACGAGCGCCACCACCACCCAGACAAAGTAGTAGAACTGCGTGGGCGTCTGAATCACAAAAGGACCAAGGGCGGGGAATCCCACACCCGTGATACCGTTGGGGCCGTTGGTGATACCCCAGGGGTTGTTGACGATGATGATACGGACGATCTCCCCGATACCGATGGTGACGATACAGAGGTAGTCCCCCCGAAGATGCATCACTGGAGACATCACAAGGTAGGCAAACCCTGAAGCAACAAGGGCACTCACGGGCAGAAGCAGCAAAACCGGTATATTCAGGGTGGTGTTCAGAATGGCTGTAGTGTATGCCCCAATGGCGTAGAAAGCAGCATGGCCAAGGTCGAAAAGCCCCACCTCCCCCAGGACGACGTTGAGGCTAAGCCCCAGAAGACCGTACAGTCCTACGAAAAACCCCACATCGACCCAGTAGTCGTTCACAAAGGGGAGGAAAGGGAAGACGGCAACAACCCCTCCGAGGAGAATGGGAACAAATCGTTGGAACCGACCTCTCCTGGTGCAGGAAAGCTCCGCACCCATCGGACTACACCTTTTCTGCGACTTTCTCACCGAGAATCCCCGTTGGCCGGAAAATCAGGACCAGGATGAGGATCAGGAAAGTAAACCCGTCCTTCCAGGCCCCTCCCCCGGGGATGTACCCTGCAAGGAGTGTCTCAACGACCCCGAGGAGCACGCCCCCCATCATGGCTCCCGGGATGTTGCCGATGCCTCCGAGAATGGTGGCAGTAAAGGCCTTGAGTCCGTAGTTCCACCCCATGCTGAACTGAATCGACCGGTAGTACATCCCGTTCATGACCCCCGCCATTCCTCCCAGAGCCGGTCCCAGGGTGAACACAAAGAGGATAACCCTCTGAACGTCGATGCCAAGGAGGGTGGCCATCTCCCGATCCAGGGCCGTTGCCCGTACTGCTGCCCCGAACTCTGTCTTCTCCACAATCCAGTACATCACAAACATCACCCCGAGGGAGAGGAGGAGGATCACTACCTTAAGGAGCGGCAAAGACAGCCCCAGAAACCTCAAGGAGGCAGCAGGAACGAGGTCACCCGGATACACCTGGAAGCGGGGCCCCCAGATGGCCATGATGGCATTCTGGAGGAAAATGGACATACCAAGCGCAGAAACGACAAGGGGAAGGCGTCCTGCCCGATAAACTGGCCGATAGGCTACTCGCTCGACGAGAATCCCCGCTCCGGCATTGGCCAGAAAGGCGAAAAGTATCGCCCCCAGCACCCCCCACCAGAGCCCTGCTCGTTCTGTGATCCACGCTGCTCCCCACACGAGGAAGGTGTAGCCCAGGTAACTCCCCAGGGTGAAGAGGTCACCATGGGCGAAATTGATGAGCTTCATGACGCCATATACCATGGAATACCCCAGGGCCACAAGGGCGTAGAACGACCCCACCGTCACTCCGTTCACAAGCTGCTCAAAAAATACCCGCAATCCTGTCCCTCCCGGATTCTCCCAGGGTCCACCGGGAAGACCCGGTGGGAAAAGCTTTAGGGTGTAAAGAGCTCAAGCTGTCCCTTCTCGTTGTACCGGTACATGGCGTAGGGGACACCCTTCCGGTCTCCCCGCTCGGTAAAGACAATAGGGCCGGTGATGCCCTCGGCATTCTCCATCGTGCGCATAGCCTGGGCAATATCGTCCGGTTTTATGGACTTTGCGTTCTCTATCGCCTGTGCAAGGGCAAAAAGGGCATCAGCAGCGTAAATCGGCCAGGGGGAGGAAGGGATATTCCCGTACTTTGCCCGGTAGGCTGTAAAGAACACCTGAGCTTTTGGAGTATTGAGATCCTGGGGAAGGGGTTCCTGGGTCATAAAGGTTCCCGCCACGTACTCAAGACCCGCGATACGGACAAAGTCCTCATTGGGTACGGCATTGCTCCCCACAAAGGGTACGGTGATGCCCATCTCCCGGGCCTGCCGGACCAAAAGCCCTGCCTCAGGGTAGTAGGCGGTGTAGTACCAGACATCGGGATTGCTCTCCCGGAGCTTCGTCAGCGCCGCACTGTAATCCTGTTCTCCAGGGGTGATGGCGTCGTAGTACACGATCTCTGCCCGGCCTTCCCTGATGTACGGTTCAAGGTACTTCTTCGTTTCCTCGGCCACGCCTTTCCCGTAGGTCTGGTTGTCGTGCATGATGGCGATGCGCCGCCATCCCATGGCCTCAACAGCAAAGCGGGCAAAGAACTCACCCTGAGAGTCATCCCGCCCACAGGTCCGGAAGAAGTACCGGCGCTCCTTCCCCATGGTGAGCCGCACTGCCGTCGCCCCATAAGCCACACACACCACCCGGTTCCGCTCGTAAAGGTCCGCAGCAGGTTCGGTCACCGACGAACCATAGCTGGCGATAGCCGCCACGACCCCCTGGGAAATGAGCTTCTGTGCCGCCAGAGCACTGTCCCTGGGGTTAGAGGCATCATCGGCCACAATAATCTCCACAGGGCGACCGAGAATACCTCCCTGCTTGTTGATAAGCTCTGCCGCGACTTCCACACACTGCCTGGCCATCTGCCCTTCAATGGCAAAGTTCCCCGTTATGGGAGCCTGAAGGCCGATGCGAATGGGCTCCTCAGCGAAAACCTGCCCCCCAAAGAGCACAGCACCGAGAACCAGAAACACCACGATTCTCCTGCTTTTCACTCGACTTCCTCCTTTCCTGAGGTTTCCTCCCGAGAAGCAACAATGCGGATCCGGAAGAAGGACTTCTTTCCGACCCGAAGAACATCCCCATCCCTCAGCGGAACATCCTGGTCCACACCGCTTATACGCTCTCCGTTGAGGTACACACCTCCCTGTTCAAGGCAGCGACGCGCCTCGCTTTTTGACTGGAAAACACCCGTTCTCTGCAGGAGCTTCATAATCCAGAGCTTCCCTGCAACGAGCTCGGACTGGGCAATGCAGAGGTCCTGGGCGCTCTCAGGACAGGTTTTCTGGGAAAATGCCCGTTCGAAATCCTCAAGGGCTCTTTTCGCCTCTTCCTCCCCATGGTACAGGCGAACAAGCTCAAAGGCTAGCTCCTCCTTCCAGACCTTCGGGTGGAGTTCTCCCCTCTCGCAGGCCTCCTTTTTCTTCCGAACCTCCTCAAGAGGAACGTCCGTGAGGAGGACGAAGTACTTCTCGATGAGGGAATCGGGAATGGACATGACCTTCCCAAACATCGAGAAGGGGGGCTCGTTGATGCCGATGTAGTTCCCGAGGCTTTTGCTCATCTTCTCTACACCGTCAGTTCCCTCAAGAAGGGGCATGGTGATGATGACCTGGGGTTCCTGACCGAACTCCCGCTGCAGGTCCCGTCCCACAAGGAGGTTGAAGCGCTGGTCCGTTCCTCCAAGCTCTACATCGGCCTGGAGCGCCACAGAATCGTACCCCTGCAGAAGGGGATAGAGGAACTCATGGAGCCCGATGGGCCTCCCTTCCCGCAGGCGCCTGGAAAAATCTTCTCGCTCAAGCATCCGAGCCACAGTGAAGCGGGAGGCAAGGATGATAACCTCCTCCAGGGTGAGCCGGGAAAGCCAGGTGCTGTTGAAGGCAATCCTCGTTTTCTCAGGGTCAAGGACTTTGAAAACCTGCTCCGCGTAGGTCCGGGCATTCCTTTGAACCTCTTCTTCTGTGAGTTGCCGCCGGGTCTCCTTTTTCCCCGTTGGATCGCCAATGCGACCCGTAAAATCACCAATGAGGAAAATGACCTCGTGCCCCAGCTCCTGGAACTGCCTGAGCTTTCGAAGGGTCACGGTGTGACCCAGGTGGATATCGGGAGCACTGGGGTCAAAACCCTCTTTCACCACGAGCTTCTTTCCCGTTTCATAGAAGCGGAGGAGTTTCCTCCGGAGGTCCTCAAGGTCGATGATTTCTTCTGTACCACGCTTGAGGATAGCAAGGTCCCTCTCAACTTGCTCGGCATACTGTGCCAACGTCTTTCACTCCTTTCGAAATCCCCGCTTCAAAAGCGCCACAAGGAGTGGATACCCCAGCCCGTAGCAGGCCACAGCTTCTCCAAGGAGGATGTAGGAAGCCGTCACTCCGTAAGGAACTTTAAAGAGGAAAGCAAGGTACGCGGCAACTCCAAAACCATTAACGAGAACCGGAGGGAGGGGGGCAAGGAGAGGGTGACGCACGCGGGAAGTCCAAAAGGCGGCAAGGAACGTACACAGGGTTCCCAGGGAAAAGTCCCAGAATCCCAACCCTCCCAAAACGTTCGCCATAAAGCACCCCAGGGTCAACCCCCAGATGGTCTCGGGAAAGAGGTAGGGCAGCACCGTCAGCGCTTCGGCAATACGCACCTGAATGGGACCATAGGCGAAAGAAGCAAAGGGGGGGAGCACAACAAGAAGAGCATACAGTGCTGCCACAAAAGCTCCACGAGCAAGGCTTTTCATTCCGTTTCCCCCGGTTTTGTGGTACCATATCATGGCACATATTATACCAAGAATGGCTGAAACCATGAGAAGGGGAAACAGGAAAAACACCCGGTTTCTTGCTCTGGCCTTCACAGCCGGTCTTCTTGCGGGAGGCGTGCTCCTTGGGGGTATGCTCCTTCCCCTTTCGGAAGACCTGAAGACCATCTCAACTCGCCTCGAAGACTTCACGCCCTCCCTCACCACAAGGGTCTACGATATCCGGGGGAGGCTCATCGGAGAATTCTTCACCGAACGGCGCGAATACGCCTATCTTGAGGAAATCCCTCCTCTCCTCCAGAAGGCTTTCATCGCCAGCGAGGACCAGAACTTCTTCCGCCACCCCGGAGTGGACCCCTTCGGCATCCTCCGGGCGCTGTGGCAGAACCTGCTCAACCTCAGAGTCGTCGAGGGGGGGAGTACCATCACCCAGCAGCTCTCCCGAAGCCGTTTCCTCGACAACCGGAGGAACCTGGAGCGAAAAATCAAAGAGCTCCTTCTTGCCATCCTCCTTGAGCGAAGGTACACCAAGGAAGAAATCCTCGAGGCTTACCTCAACCAGATCTACCTGGGACATGGCGTATACGGGGTGAAAGCAGCAGCTCGCCTGTACTTTGGCAAAGACCTGGCTGACCTCAATCTTTCGGAGATGGCCATGCTCGTGGGGGTTGCCCGGTCCCCTTCGTACTTTTCTCCGTACATCGACTTCTCCGCAGCCCAGAAACAGCAACGGCGGGTCCTGAGGCGGATGCTGGAGTGCGGTTTCATCACCCAGGAGGAATTCGAAAAAGCCCTTTCCACCCCCATTGTGCTCTCAGGCCTTGAGAAACGCGCTTCCCTCTGTCCGTATTTCCTCGACTACCTTCTCAAGGAGCTCCGTGCAACCTTCGAGGACTGGCAAATCTTTAGCGGCGGCCTCAAAATTTACACCACGCTTGATGCCGACATCCAGAAGGTCGCCAACGAAGCCCTCAAAGAAAGCGGATACCAGGGAGCAATTCTCTGCATTGACCCGACAAACGGGTACATCAAGGCCATGGTGGGAGGGCGAAGCTACGAGGAGAGCAAGTTCAACCGGGCAACTCAGGCATACCGGCAGCCAGGATCAACCTTTAAGCCCTTCATCTACGCCGCAGCTCTCGATAGTGGTTTCACCCCAAGCAGCGTCCTTGTCGATGAACCTCTGGAGTTTCCAAACGGCTGGAAACCCCAGAACTACGAGCGGATTTTCCGGGGACCGTTGACATTGAGAGAAGCCCTGGAGAAGTCTGTGAACATCATCGGGATTAAGCTTCTCCAGGAAGTGGGCATCGACAAGGTCATCCAGTATGCCAGGAAAATGGGCATACGGAGCAACCTCAGGCGGGACCTGTCGCTTGCCCTGGGAACTTCTGAGCTGACCCTCCTCGAACTTGCCACGGCGTACTCGGCCTTCGCCAACGGTGGGATGGTTCCCGAACCCCTGGCCATCCTCCGGGTAGAGGACACCGCAGGTCACGTCCTCTACGAGCGAACGCCAGTGGTGCGACGGGCGCTTTCGCCGGACACGGCATACATCATGGCCCGTCTCCTCCAGGGGGTCATAGAGCGAGGAACAGGGAGAAGGGCAGCCATCGGCAGGCCCGTGGCGGGGAAAACCGGAACCACCGAAGACTTCATCGATGCATGGTTTGTGGGATTCACTCCTGACCTGGTGTGCGGAATTTTCCTTGGGAACGACGACCGGAAACCCCTGGGGCCTCAGAAAACGGGGGGCATCATCGCCGCTCCTCTCTTTGCCCGGGTGATGAAAGAAGCCCTGAAAGACATCCCACCCCATGACTTCCCTCGTCCTGAAGGGGTGGTGGAAGTCGCCGTGTGCCTGAAAACCGGCCTTCTGCCCTCGCCCTCCTGCAAAACCGTTGTGCTCCCTTTCAAAAGAGGAACCGCTCCCCAGACGGTTTGCCCATCCTGCCCCTGACCTCACGTTCGGAGGGTGACCACTGTGACCCCGAGTCCTCCCTCCTCAGGCCGACCGGGACGAAACTCCTGAACATAGGGGTGGCTCCGCAGGAACTCATGCGTGACCCGACGGAGTTTCCCCTCACCCTTGCCGTGAATGACGTACACAGTGGTGAAACCAGCAAGGATTGCCCTGTCAAGGTACCGCTCAAGGACGGCAAGGGCCTCTTCTGCCTTGAGAGCCCTGATGGTGACTTCATTGGTTATCCGTTCCCGAAGGGCGAAGGTGGTGATGGGAGTCTGTGGAGGCTCCTGAGGAACCCCCTTCTTCTCCTCCTTCCTCAAACGCTCCGGCGCCACCCGGACTCTTCTCTCCCCCACGGCAACGAGAACCTCGCCCTTCTTTGTATCAACCTCAAGAACAACTCCCCGACCCAGAGGGTCAACGAACACCTGGTCCCCTGCCTGAAACTCCTGGGGTTCTTCCCGTTCCTCTTTGAGACCTTCAAGCCACTGGCGTTCCTCTCGGAGGATTTCCCTGAGTTCCCCGTATTTCTCTTCGTCAAGCTCTCTTGATCTCCGCAACTCCCCCACAAGACGCGCAATTTCCTTTTCCCTCTCCCGCAGACGGGCTTCCCACTCCTCCCTGAGCGTCCTCGTCAGGCGTCGACGCTCCTCTTCAAGAGCCTTCCTGAGCACCTGCACCTCTTCCTCACGTTTCTCAAGCTCGGCAAGCCTCTCGCGGAGTTCGCCGAGTTTCTTCCGCATCTCTTCCCGCTCCCGGGAAAGGGAGAGCAAGAGCTCGTTGAAGGCAACTTCTTCCCTCCGGAGTACCTGGCGTGCCCCCTGGATAACCTCCTGAGGAAGACCAACCCGCTCCGCAATCGTGATGCCGTAGCTTCCCTCAACGCTCCCCACCACAAGGCAATACGTGGGCTGCAGAGTATCAGGATCAAAGGCAAGGGAGGCGGGGAGCACACCTTCTCCCCGAAGGGCATACTCCCGAAGAGCCGGAAGATGGGTGGTGGCAATGCACGTTGTGCCCCTCTTTTTCAGGTACTCAAGAAGGGCAATGCCAAGCGCCGCACCCTCGTGGGGGTCTGTGCCCGCTCCAAGCTCATCGATGAGAAAAAGGCTCCGGGGTCCGGCCTTTTGCAACGCAGCCCTTAAAAGCACCATCCGGGATGTGAAGGTGCTCAGGCTGCTTTCCAGGTCCTGATGGTCTCCAATATCCACGAAGAGATAGTCATAGAGGGGGATGGAGGAACCTCGCGCGAGGGGGACCGGAATTCCGGAGAAGGTGAGCGTCACAAGAAGCGCAAGCGCCTTCACAAGAACGGTCTTTCCCCCACCATTGGGCCCGCTGACAACCACGATGCTGCGGTCCCCAGAAACTTCAAGGTCGAAGGGAACCGCCCGTTCAAAAAGCAGAGGGTGTCGCCCTTCACGAATGCGCAGCGTCTCTCCTCCAACCTCGGGAATTTCCCCCTTCCATCGCTCCCCAAGCTTCACCTTAGCCCGAAGGAGATCGAGCTCCACAAGGCCTTCGAAGGTTTCCCGAAGGGCAGAAAACAGCGGTCGAAGCTTCTCAGTGAAGGCGAAAAGGATGCGGGAGACTTCTTCTTCCTCAAGGGTCTCCAGAACCTCGAGCTCATTAGCGAGCTCCGCCACAGCCCACGGTTCAATGAAAAGCGTGGAGCCACTTGAGGAACAATCCACCACAAATCCCCTCAGCATATTCCGAAACTGAGCCTTCACGGGAAGAACATATCGGCCCTTTCGCAGAGTGTACAGTGGTTCCTGGAGGTATCTGGTGATTCTGCTATCCTGGAGGATGCGATGGAGAACTTCCACAATCCGGCTCTGGACCTCTTCCTTCCGCCTCCGGATGTTCCAGAGTTTCTCGCTCGCCGTATCGAGCACCTGCCCATCCTGGGAGAGAATCCTCTCTGCATACCGCAGAAACCCCGAGAAATCCTGAATGTTCCGGAAGTACAGGGAAGAAATTCGGGGGTACTTCTTCTCCACCCCCCGTTCTTTCAGGAAATGGCGGATACCCTGGCTCATGAGAAGGAAACGGTATACCTTCTGCGCTTCCTCAAGGGAGAGACGAACGCTGGGAAGACGCAGGACCTCAAGAACCGGACGGAGATCGGGAAATTCTCCAAAGGGGATGTCACCGTCAAAACGGATGAGGTCCCTGAGCTCCCGCATCACTTCAAGGTGCAAAGGAAGCGTTCCTGGCGCCAGAGGAAGGAGTGCTCTGGCTCTCTCCTGCGTTGCGGGGCAAAAACAGAGGGGAACCAGGAGTTCGAGGATTCTATCGTACTCAAAGCTCGCCAGGGCGCTCTTCGAAACTTCCACTGCCTATGGACGCTCCTTTCTCAAGCCATGGTCGTAAAAAGGCAATCTGGGGGAACTGGGAGGCAAAACGCTCTACATAGCGAATCGCGGGCAGCGTGCAATCCTGGTAAAACTGGGAGCGGGCAATGCCCTCCTTGAGGAAACCAAGGTATGCCACATTGGCTACAAACACCGTAATGACGAGAATCCAGAGCATGCCCTTCAAAAGCCCCACAAAAAACCCAAGGAGAGCATCAACCCAGAGGATATCGAGGTGCTCAAAGACCCGGCGCAGACGAAGGCCAAAGGAAGAAAACACCACCACCGTGGGAAGGAAAATGAGGAGGAATCCGATGATCCCAAGCCAGGGACTCTGCCACCCAAAACGGGTGTGGAAAAACCCGCCGATTGCAGGGAAATACCGGAGACCAAGGAGAAGACCAACCACGAGCCCGACGAACACCAGGAATTCCTTGCTGAACCCCCGGAGCGCACTGCGCACTGCGTTAAGGACGAGAATACCAAAACACAGCAGGGTGTACCAGTCACTCATGGGAGAGAATCATCTCTTCCCGTAACACCACCCTCCCCGTTTGCTTCAGACTCTCCTTGAGCTTCTGCACCCATCTCCCGACCTCCTCATCCTCAAGAGTCCGGTCCGGAGCTCGAAACACAAGACGAAAGGCAAACCCCTTCTTCCCGGGTGGGAGGGGGTCGCCGGAAAACACATCGAAGAGGACAAACTCCTCAAGAGCCATGCAGCTACGCTTTGCTTCTTCAGCAACGAGTGAGGCCACAAAAGCCCAGGGGGTGGATGCATCCACAACCACCGAAATGTCCCGGGAAACAGCAGGAAAAGCAGGCAGGGCAAAATCCCTTGCTGGGCGGTCCTGTCCCCAGGCGGCAAGACCCTCAAGGCGGATTTCGAGATAGTACACTTCTCCCTCAACATCGTGCCTGCGCAGGAAAGCAGGGAGAACCTTTCCACCCCACCCAAGGGGTTCTGCACCCTCCTCAGGAGAGGATACCACGAAAGCGCCGTCCTCCTCAAAAACTGGGAAAACCCTCCCATGGCAAACAGCACCGCACCCTGCACCCGCAAGCTCTTCGATCTCCTCAAGGAACCCCTTCAGGGTAAGGAGGTCCAAAGGATCCTCTTTCCACAGGGCAGGCTGAGGAACATTCCAAAGAATAATGCCCAGATGCTTTTCTTCCCGGAAATTCCCCTCCTTCCGGAAAAACACCTTGCCGACTTCGAAAAACCCTCTGCTCCTCCTGCCCCGCCGGGCATTGGTCCGCACAACCTCAAAGAGGCTCAAGAAAAGGGAAGGACGGAGGACAGCGTGCTCCTGGGAAAGGGGGTTCAGCACCGCGACACATTCCTCTCTTTTAGAGCCAAGCACGTTCACGCCTTCCCCCTCGACGAAAGAAAGCGTCACCACCTCGTAAAGACCGCGATGGACAAGATGCGCTCGAATCCGGTTTTCCAGGGATTCCTCCCGAGGAACATTCCCGGGATCGAAGGGAAAAGAGGGGAAAGAGGAACGAATCTTTCCGTACCCGTAAACCCTCCCTACCTCCTCAACAACATCGATGGGTTCCCGCACATCGGGACGCCAGCTCGGCACACGAACACGCAGGGTCGCCGTCTCCTGAGCGACCTGAAAACCAAGCCGCTCAAGGATACGGATGCCCTCTTTCTGAGGAACCTCGCAGGATAGTCTCTGCACAACAAGTTCCCAGGGTACCGAAATTTCCCACGCCGTGAAGGGTGGCTGGCCACTCACAAGCCATCCCGAAGCCACTTCTCCTCCCATCTCCTCCAAAAGCGCAAGTGCCCGGGACGCTGCCTGCATCACCCCCAGGGGGTCAACACCCCGCTCAAAGCGTGCCGATGCTTCCGTTCGCATCCCCAAAGCCCTGGCCGTTCTCCGAACGGCAACGCGGTCAAAGAAGGCCGCTTCAAGAAAAATCTCCCTCGTCTTCGGCCCCACCTCGGTATCCCGTCCTCCCATGACCCCGGCAAGGGCGATGGGGCGGTCCGCATCGGCAATGAGGAGCATGCCCTTCCTAAGTATCCTCTCTTCCCCATCGAGGGTAACGAGGCGCTCGCCTTCTTCTGCCTCACGAACACGGACGAGATTCCCCCGAATGCGGGCAGCGTCAAAGGCATGGAGTGGTTGCCCCATCTCAAGCATGACGAGATTCGTGATGTCCACAACATTATTGATGGGCCGCATACCCATGAGGATGAGTTCCTTGGCTATCCAGAACGGCGAGGGTTGCACAGTCATTGCAGTGACATACCTTCCAGTGTACAGCGGGCAAAGGTGAGGTGCCTCGTTTTCAAGGCGGAAACCATGGTGGATGGGTTTCTCAGCGCAGTGCATCCTGGGGAGCACCAGGG
Source organism: Candidatus Caldatribacterium sp. SIUC1 (assembly GCF_051549785.1). GTDB lineage: Bacteria > Atribacterota > Atribacteria > Atribacterales > Caldatribacteriaceae > Caldatribacterium. The sequence continues at coordinate 1,823,914 of NZ_CP189974.1, forward strand.
GGATATCGCAGTGGGCTGCGAGCTCCCGAGCCAATCCCAAAATCGAGAGGCAATCCCCACGGTTTGCGGTAACCTCCACCTCGAAAACCACGTCGTCACCAATGAGGGCCTCGTAAACGTCGTCACCCTCTTCGAGGAACGGGGGAAGAGGCAGGAGGAAATCGAAAACCTCCCTCGCTCTTTCCCCCCGCACGGGGAGAAAAAGCGGTATATGATCCTCAAACCCCACAAGGACCCTGCTCCCGGTCTCTGGAACACCAGAAGTGTGGACCAGAACCTGGAAGGTGTGTTCTCCGAGTTTCACCGTGCAGCGGGTCAGCAGACCCTCATGATGCGCCTCCACGAGGGTACCGGCAAGTAAAGGGTAGCAAAAGAGGTCTCGCGCCGAAAGCATCTCCTCTACCACAAACCCCTGGTTCAGGAAAACCTCGGCAACCTCTTCGGGACGAAGAGAGAGTTCAGGAAGGAACCGTTTGAGAATCCGATATGAGACGCGCATATGCTACCCCAGACCCTTGAAAGCACTCAAAAACGCGACGTCGTTCTCAAAGAACCACCGGATGTCAGGAATGCCGAATTTCAGCATGGCGATCCGCTCCACACCCATACCGAATGCGAACCCCTGAATCTTCTCCGGGTCATATCCCACGTTGCGGAACACCTGGGGATGCACAAGACCAGCTCCCATAATCTCAAGCCATCCCTGCCCTCCACAGGACCGGCATCCCGCTCCCTGACAGATGCCACAGGAAATGTCCACCTCTGCACTCGGCTCGGTGAAGGGGAAATAGCTGGGACGGAAACGGACTTTTCGCTTCTCACCAAAGAGGCGACGGGCAAAAACCTCAATGGTTCCCTTGAGGTCCCCCATGGAAATTCCTGGTGCCACCACGAGACCCTCAACCTGGTGGAACACAGGGCTGTGGGTCGCATCAAAGGCATCCCGACGGTAACACCGCCCGGGGACAATAACTCGAAAGGGAGGCGTAAGCTTCTTCATAACCCGTATTTGGACAGGGGAGGTGTGCGTCCGCAGGAGGAAACCGCCTCCAAGGTAGAAGGAATCCTGAGCATCCCGGGCAGGGTGATCGGCAGGGATGTTCAGGGCTTCGAAGTTGTAGAGCTCGGTCTCAATCTCTGGTCCCTCTTCCACGCGAAATCCCAGGGAACGGAAGATGGCGACAATCTCGTCCATGACCAGGCGCAGAGGATGGAAGGCCCCCAGAGGATGTCTTCGCCCTGGAAGACTGAGGTCGACAAATTCACGCTTGCGCTCCTTCCGGGATAGTTCCGCCTCCTTCTCCCTAAGGCGCTCTTCGATGAGCACCTTGACCTCGTTGAGTCTCCGTCCGACAACCCTCCGCTCTTCAAGAGGCAAGGTTTTCAATCGTTCCAGGAAAAGGGGGATTCGGCTTTTGCGCCCGGCGTATTTTCCCTTCACCCGGTTCAGGTCATCCCTCGTCAGGACCTGGGCCAGTTCTCCCTCAAAGTCACGAAGGTACTCCTCTATTTCCTCAATCATGATCTTCCACCCTCAGGGTTGCGAAGACTCGCCGAGGGTCACCGATGGGCCAGAGCAATCTGAACGAGCTCCCGGAAGGCTTCAGGATCCTCGATGGAGAGCTGCGCCAATCTCTTCCGATTAATGAGAACCCCGGCTTTCTTCAGAGCACCCATGAACTGGCTGTACGTCATGCCTTCGTTCCGCACTGCCGCATTGATACGGAGAATCCACAGTCGACGGAAATCCCGCTTGCGGTTTCGCCGGTCACGATACGCGTACGCCAGAGAGCGGATGACCTGTTCCTTTGCTCTCCGGTAAGCCCGGGAACGGGCACCCCGGTACCCCTTGGCCATCTTCATGATTTTCTTTTTTCTCTTGCGCGAGGCAACATTGGTCTTTACCCGCGACATGTACGCCACCTCTCATGCATAGGGGAGTAAACTCTTGATTCGTTTCGCCTCCACAGGAGTCAGAACGATGGTCTTGCGGAGTCTCCGCTTTCGTTTCCGCTCCTTATGGGCAAGAAGATGCGATTTCCCTGCCTGGGACCTCTTGATTTTCCCGTGGGCAGTGATTTTGAAACGCTTTGCCGCCCCTCTGTGCGTCTTCATCTTCGGCATGGTTTCCCATCCTCCTCACTTCTTCGGTGCCAGAGTGACCGTAAGGCTCGATCCTTCGCTCTTTATATCCTGTTCCACCTTTCCCGCGTCTTTCAGGTCCTCGATGACTCTCCGGAGGAGCTCATGCCCCCGATCCTGAAACGCCGCTTCTCTTCCTCGAAACCGGATGATGACCTTCACCCTGTTGCCTTCCTGAAGGAATCGGAGAGCGTTCCGGAGCTTGACCTGATAGTCATGCTCGTCAATTTTGGGGCGCATGGTGAGCTCCTTGAGCTCTGAAGCCTTTTGCTTCTTGCGGGAGAGTTTGGCCTTCTTCTCCCGCTCATACCTGAACTTCCCCCAGTCCATAATCTTGCACACCGGGGGGTTGGCATTGGGGCCAACTTCAACGAGGTCAAGCCCTGCTTCTTCTGCCATCTGCAACGCTTTTTTCAGAGGAACAATGCCAATCTGATGCCCCTCGGGAGAAATCAACCGCACTTCCCGCGCCCCAATCTGGTGGTTCACTCGATACCGTAACTCGATACGAATCGCCTCCTCGTCAGTCTTCGTAGACGGTAGAAAAAAATACCATATTCTCCAGACTCCGTCAACTCATCCCTCGAGCGCAAGACATCCTGGGAAGTGGCAGGCCACAAAATGGCCTGGCTCCACCTCAAGGAGAGATGGTTCGGTCATCGCACAAATCTCTTGGGCTCTGGGACAGCGAGTGTGGAAGCGACACCCCGGGGGAGGCTGCAGGGGGCTCGGTACGTCACCACTCAGGATGATGCGGACCTTTCGGACATCCGGGTCAGGTATGGGAACGGCAGAGATCAGCGCCACGGAATAGGGATGGAGAGGACGGGCAAAAAAGGCCTCTTTTGGAGCAAGTTCCACCACCTTCCCCAGGTACATGACGAGAATCCGGTGAGAAATTTGCCGAACGACGGCAAGGTCGTGAGAGATGAAAAGGTACGTGAGGGAGTATTCCCTTTTGAGCTCCTGAAGGAGCTCGAGGACCTGAGACCGTACGGATACATCGAGAGAAGAAAGAGCCTCATCGGCGATCACCAGACGAGGACGAAGGGCAATGGCCCGAGCGATGCTGATGCGCTGCCTTTGCCCCCCAGAAAATTCATGAGGAAAGCGACGAACATAGTCCCGGGAAAGGCCCACCCGTTCAAGGAGCATTTCCACCTCTTTCCGCATGGTATCCCGGGGAACAACACGGTGCACCCTGAGCCCCTCTTCGAGGATGGCCTGGACGGTCATACGGGGGTTAAGAGAACTAAAAGGGTCCTGAAAAATCATCTGCATATCCTTGCGAATTGGCCGCAGCTTTGCAGGAGGAAGCCTGGTAATATCCTGTCCGGCAAAAAAGATTCGCCCTTCCGTCGGCTCAAGGAGCCTGAGGATGGTCATCCCGAGGGTGCTCTTCCCACACCCTGATTCCCCCACAATTCCCAGGGTCTCCCCCGAAAAGACCTCAAAGCTCACCCCATCCACCGCTCTAATCCATCCCACAACTTTTTTGAAAACCCCTGCCCGGAGAGGGAAGTACTTCTTGAGGTTCTCAACGCGGAGCAAGACCTCACCGTTCCCCATGGCACACCTCGGAGAGCGCAGCATGATGGCAGTACACCACGTGCCCGTTGCCGAGAGCAATTTCCGGGGGCTCTGTGGCACAGGTCTCATCTTCCAGGAAACAGCGACCCCGAAACCGACACCCTTCGGGAAAATGGAGGGGATCCGGCACGAACCCTGGAATGCTCGCAAGGGCCTTTTCGTCCACGTCGAGACGGGGCACAGAGCGCAAAAGCCCAAGCGTGTACGGGTGGCGGCAACGCTTGAAAATGTCGTACTTCGTTCCCCGTTCCACCACCTTTCCAGCGTACATGACCACAACCTCATCCGCCATATCGGCAACAATGCCAAGGTCATGGGTGATGAGGAGTATCGCCATGCCAATTTGCCTCTGGAGCTCCCGGAGGAGCTCGAGAATCTGCGCCTGTATTGTGACGTCAAGGGACGTCGTCGGTTCATCGGCGATGAGGAGCTTCGGACGGCACGAGAGCGCCATAGCAATCATGGCCCGCTGTTTCATGCCCCCTGAGAGCTCGTGAGGATACTCATTCAGGCGCTTCCTGGGCTCGGGAATGCCCACAAGGTGGAGCATCTCCTCCGCCAGAGCACGGGCCTTCTCCCGGGACACGGACTGGTGGAGAAGGATGGCCTCTATGATCTGGTCCCCTATGGTGTACACAGGGTTCAAAGCTGCAGAGGGTTCCTGGAAAATGATGGCAATGTCTTTCCCCCGCACTTTCTGCATTTCCTTCTCCGGGAGATCAAGGAGGTTCTTTCCCTCAAAAAGCACCTCACCCCCTGCAATCCGGCCGTTCACCTCAACAAGGCGGAGGACAGCCAGAGCCGTCACGCTCTTGCCACATCCGGACTCCCCAACCAGCGCCACAGTCTTCCCGTGGGGCACGGTGAAACTCACCCCATCAACGGCCCGGAGTTCCTGGCCTACATCGTTTTTGAAGTATACGCGGAGATTGCGAACCTCAAGGAGCACGAGAACATCACCACCGGAGGCGAGGATCAAAGGCATCACGCAAAGCGTCGCCCAGGAGATTCCACGCAAGGACGAAGAGTACCATAGCCCCTCCAGGGAAGACGATCATATACCAGTACTTGAACGTGGCCCCGTACCCCCCAAGCATCCAGTTCCGGGCGTAATTGAGGAGTGCTCCCCAGTCAGCATACCCCTGAGGCGCCCCAAGGCCGAGGAAACTCAGGGCCGCAGCGGTGATCACCAGGGACCCCATGCGCATGGACGCCTGAATGAGCACAGGAAAAATGGCGTTGGGGAGAACGTGACGGAGGATAATGACCGTATCGCTCACTCCCAGGGACTTTGCGGCCAGGATAAATTGCTCCTCCCTGACCTGGAGGATATTCCCCCGGATGAGACGGGCGGGATACATCCAGCTGAAGACGATGAGGGCAATCATCACCTTATCAAGTCCCGTACCGAGGATCGTGGTGAGCACCATGGCAGCCACAAGGAAAGGAATGGCCATAAAAATATCCGTCACTCGCATGAGGATCTCGTCGAGAATCCTTCCAAAGTATCCGGCAAGAGACCCCACAAAAAGCCCGATGGCCGTTGAAGCAAGGGTTACGAGGATGCCAATACGAAAGGCCGTACGCGTCCCCCACACGACACCGTAGAAAATGTCCCGCTTCCCGGCAACGCCAAAAGGGTGCTCCCGTGAGGGGGGAAGAGGATCAGCACTCCAGGTCACCACAGGCATGAAGTATGGATCCCGCCCGGGCTTCGGAGGAGCAAGAAGGGGAGCAAAGAGCGCCACGATGACAAAAAGCCCGAGAAGGACAACACCCAGAACTCCAGAAGCACTGGAAAAGAGTCGCCGAAGCGCTTTTCTCGTCTCTTCCCGCATCACTCAAGCCTCACTCTGGGATCAATCAGAGCGTAGGAGAGATCCACACAGAGATTCCCAATGACCAAGATGAGACCAAAAAAGAGGGTTCCACCCATGATGGAAGCGTAATCGAGCTGTTGCGATGCAAGAGCGATGAAGCTTCCAAGGCCGGTCCGGTTGAAAATCGTCTCCACAATGACTGTTCCGGCAAGGAGCCCGATCACCGTCTGACCAGACACCGTGGCCACCGGAATAAGGGCGTTTCTCTTCGCATGCTTGTGAATGACCACACGCTCATCAAGGCCTTTCGCCCGGGCTGTGCGAACGTACTCTTTACGGAGCACCTCGAGCATGGAGGAGCGGGTAATCCGGAGGAGAAAGGCAAACTCCACATACGTGAGCGTCAACACTGGACCAGCAAGGTGCCGCAGTGCATCGAGGAACACGTCAAATCGCCCGTTGAGCAGGGCGTCAAGGGTGAGCATTCCGGTGAAATTCCGGAAGTACGGAGATTTGACGATTTCTTCAGCCCAGACGCTCAGGTTCCCCGGTGGGAACCACCCCAATGTTCCGTAGAACACCATAAGGACAAAAAGCCCAAAGACAAAATCGGGGAAGGACCATCCAATAACGGCAAAAATGCGCAATCCGTGGTCCAGGGGCTTGTTATGGTTGAGTGCTGCGAGAACCCCAAGGGACGTCCCGAGGAAAATGATGGGGATGGCGGCAAAAAGAGTGAGCTCCAGGGTGTACGGAAAACGCTTGAGAATTGCCGAAAGCACCGGTTCCTTCCCCACGTAGGACCACCCGAGGTTTCCCCGAAGGACGTTCTTCAGCCATCGACCGTACTGGAGAATCAGCGGGTCGTTGAGCCCGTAGAGTTCAACGAGCTTGTCCACATCGGCTCCCTTCAGACGTTCGGGACTGTTAATGAACGTAGCCAGGCGCTGGTATGGACTAAGAAGGCCAATCATGAGGAAAAGGAGAAGAGAAATCCCAAAAAGCGTCAAAGGGAGAAAAAGGAGACGTCGAAGGACATAGAAAATCATAGGCGTGAGTGAGACCCCATGGGGACCACAGTCCCCATGGGGTTCCAGCACAGTGTCACCTCACTCTTCCTTCCAGATACCATCGTAATTTGCCTCTCCAGGACGCATGGGGTTGAACATCCAGCCCTTCACCCAGCTCCGCATAGCGTACACTTCCTCCGGCTGGTAGAGGGGCATACCCAGAGCATTGTCGTAGGCGATTTTCTGGATTTCCTCGTACATGGCCTGCCGCCTGGTGGGGTCCGTTTCCTCAATGGCCCTCTCAATCAGGGCGTTGAGGTTTTCTTCAGCGAATTTCCGGAATGCTTCTCCCTGAGTCGTTCCGTACACGCCACTGCTGTGGTAATAGGTGAAGATGAAGTTGTGCGGGTCCGGGTAATCGGCAAGCCACCCAATGATGAACGCCGGGAGCTGCCCCTGCCTATAGGCATCAAGGTAGGTTGGCCACTGGACCCCCTGAACCTCGATGCGGAACTTCGGGTTTAGGGACTCGATGTTCTCCTTGAGCATCTCGCAGGCCGTCTGGCGGGCTTCGTTCCCAGTGTTGTAGAGAAGCGTCAGCTTAAAGCCCTTCTCCCAGAGCTCGCCGTTCCAGGCTTTCTGGAATTCTTCCTTCGCCTTCTCAAGGTCAAAAGGATACATAGGGAGATTCTCGTTGAAACCGATGAGTCCCCGTGGAATGACCGAGGGAACGCGGTGTCCATATCCTTTAAGGACTTGCGCAATGAAGGTGTCGTAGTCAAAGGCGTACGAAAAAGCCTTCCGCACGTGGACGTCGCTGAAGAAATCTGGAGGAATGCCTTCGCCATCGAGCTTCCCGCTCCCGAGGTATTTGCTGTCTTTGGCTACCGTCCAGTTGAAGTGGAGCGCCGTGATGGTGAGGCGGGAACCTTCCTTGATGACGACTCCTGGCAATCCTTTCACTTGGTCCAGGTACTGGAGTGGCGTGTAAATCTGGTCCACATCCCCTGCTTCAAGCATGGAACGCCTCGTGCTCCATTCATCAACTCCCCAGATGATGACCTTGGCGAGTTTCGGCCGCTCTCCCCAGTACTCGTCGTTCCTGACCAGGATGACTTTCTGCTGGGTTCTGTCCCACTCAAGGAGTTTGAACGGGCCGGTTCCAATGGCCTTTTCGTAGAGAGGACTCTTCTCCTTCTTCCAGTTGTGATACCTCCACCACCCATCGGCCTGACCGTCCCAGAGACCCAGAGAAATGCAGGTCTCCTTATCGAGGATGGCACTCCAGCTTGAGTTCTGGGCAAGGATACTCAGGAAAGGCGCAAAAGGCCTTGAAAGGTGGAAGACCACATTGTCTCCCTCGACTTCAACAGCCGGGTCAATGTACGTGGTGTAGAAATCGATGAGCTTCTGGCGGTACTCTTCGTTCTTGAGATTTCCCTCTTCATCAACCATTTCGTTCCAGGGAACACCAACTTTGTCTGCAACGAAATCCTCGAGAGTCTCGTAGCCAAAAAGGGCCTCAATGAGCATCCACATGGGCCCTGCATAGGGGTCAAAGAGGATACCCCGCTCGAAACTGTACTCCACATCTTCAGGGGTGAGCTCGTTCCCGTTGTGGAACTTCACACCCTTACGGATGGGGAAAACGTAGGTCTTCCCCTCATCCCGAATGAGCCCGTTTTCGACAGTGGGAACCTCAGTCGCCAGGCGGGGAACAAACTCAGTGACGCTTTCGCCTTTATAAGCGATGAGGTTTTCATACACGAAGTTGATCACTTCGCCGCTTGCCGTATCGTACGCATAGTGCGGGTCAAGAGTATCTGGCTCTCCGATGCTGAGGTAAATGTACGTGTCGGGATTCTTCACCTCTGCGAAGGCAGGTGGCACACCCAAAAGGGCAAAAAACACACAACCAAGGATGACCAGAAACCTTTTCACTCCTCGCACCTCCTCACTTCAGTCGCTTCAAGCGGGGATTGGGGATAATCCCCGGAATTCTCCCGCGCTTGGCTACATTCTGCCCTGCAACCTCCTTGATGTCCATGGTCATGTCGATGGGCGGAGCACTGCTGATGTAGCTCCCCACCCCAAAAACGTCCGCTTTGTCCCGCAAAAGGGCAATTCTCTCCGGATTGAGCCCTCCCGAGACCACAATCTTGACGTGAGGGAAACCTGCCTGTCGCAACCGCTCCCGGACCTCTTCCACCAGAGCCGGGGTAACCCCTCCCCGCTCATCAGGGGTGTCCAGACGAACCCCGGAAAGCCTCTCCCCCAGGACTCTGGCCACCCGGAGAGACTCCTCGGCTTCGTCCTTGAAGGTATCCACAAGGATGATACGGGGGAAGCGCTCCGGAATAGCCTCCTCAAAGGCCTTGGCCGTAATGACCGTGTCCCCCACGATGAGGATGACCGCATGAGGGATCGTTCCTCCCGGCTCTTTACCGAAGAGCTTGGCCCCCAGGATGCATGCCGCTCCGTCCACTCCCCCTACCAGAGCTGCCCGTTCAAGCACCGGAGCCACCGCGGGATGCACGTGACGGGCACCAAAAGAAAGCACAAGCTTCTCCCCGGCAGCCCTCTTGCACTCTCTGGCCGCTGTTGCCCACCCGGAACTGTGGGCAAGGATGCCAAGAAGAGGTGTTTCGAAAATCCCGAACTCCGAATACGGTCCTCGAATGCGCATGATCACCTCCCTGGCGGCAAACTCTTCCCCTTCCTCAAGCCCCCAGATTTCGACATTGCTCTCCGAAAGCAGATTCAGCACCTCTGAAACCCCGCAGAGGACACCGGGACGGCGGGGAAAAACCTCGGCAGTCACCACGGTATCGGCAAGCTTCAAGTGGCGGAGAATCTCCTGAGCCGTCACAAAGTAGACGTCTGTGGTGTACCCCTTCTGGATTTCCTCGTGAGTTGCAGAATAGAACAGCCTCTCCTTCCCCACCTGAAAGGCCTCGACCTCTTCAAGCGACGAAAGCCACGGCCGCCTGGACATTCCCTCTCCCTCACCGGACAAGGAGCAATGAGAACACCAGCGAAAGCACCATCAGGGCAACGCCAAAGACAACGGTGAGTTTACTCAGAATCGGGAGAGCCCGGAACTTTGCACTCCGGTCTGCCCGGGTCATGCCCCCAAATATTCCTCCACCAACGCCAGATTTCCGGGGCTGGAGGATAACAACGAGAATGAGCGCCACAGATATCACAATCTGGACAATCATCCACCCTTCCATGCCTCAAGCTCCTCCACTCTTTCTCAGAAACGCCCGTTCCGTCTCTTCTACGATTTTCAGAAACTTTCCCGGGTCGAGGCTGGCACCCCCAACGAGTGTCCCGTCGATGTTCTCCTGAACCACAAAGTCAAAGACATTCTCCGGTGCGACGCTTCCCCCATAAAGTATACGGATGCCCGATGCCACCTCCTGACCGAATCGACTGGCAAGTTCCTCACGGATGAACCGGATAACTTCTTCAGCATCCTGGGGCGTTGAGGCCCTGCCGGTGCCAATGGCCCATACCGGCTCATAGGCAATCACCAGGGATTGTGCCTCCTCAGGAGTGAGATGGGCAACCCCCTGAAGGAGCTGCTCCTGCACAACCTCCCGGGTTTTTCCTGCCTCCCGTTCGCTCAGGGTCTCACCCACGCAGAGAATGGGGGAAAGGTGAAAGCTGCAAAGCGTCTTCACCTTCCAACCCACCTCTTCGGAGGTCTCGCGGAAGATATGCCGCCGTTCCGAATGCCCCACAATCACATACCGGCACCCGAGTTCCTGCAACATGGGGGCGGAAATCTCCCCGGTGAAGGCTCCCTGGATTTCCCAGTGGACATTCTGTGCCCCAAGCCGCACCGGAGTTTGATAAAACTGGTCCCGCAGTACCGGTAAAGCCGTGAAAGGCGGGCAGATAACGACCTCAAGACCCTGAAATTCCCGCATTCTGGCGAGGAAAGCCTCGGCGTACGCCGAGGCTTCCCCGATGGTCTTGTGCATCTTCCAGTTTCCGGCAGCAATCAGCGTGCGATTCATGAAGCTTCCCTCTCACCGCATCATGTACTGGGCGAGGTCCACCACCCGGCAGGAGTACCCCCATTCGTTGTCATACCAGGCGAGCACCTTCACCATGTTGCCGATGACTTTGGTGGAAAGGGCGTCAACGATGGAGGACTCAGTGGTGTGGAGGAAGTCTGCCGACACCAGAGGCTCCTCGCAGTACGCCAGAATACCCTTGAGTTCACCCTCTGCTGCTTTTTTAAGTGCTTCGTTCACCTCGTCCTTCGTGGGTTCCTTCTCCACCACCGCCACGAAGTCTACGATGGAGACATCGGGTACCGGAACACGAATGGCCATACCATCGAGTTTTCCTTTGAGGTCAGGAATGACCTCTCCCATGGCCACCGCTGCACCGGTTGTGGTGGGAATCATGGACATGGCCGCAGCCCGGGCTCTCCGGAGGTCCTTGTGGGGGAAATCAAGGATAACCTGGTCGTTGGTGTACGCGTGGACAGTGGTCATGAACCCTCGCTGGATTGTGAAGTTCTCGTGCAACACCTTCACCACCGGAGCGAGACAGTTCGTGGTGCACGAGGCGTTGGAGACAATGTGGTGATTCGCCTTGTCGTACATCGCGTGGTTCACGCCCATCACAATAGTCACATCGGGATTCTTGGCCGGTGCGGTGATGAGCACCTTCTTTGCCCCCGCCTGCAGGTGCAGCGAAGCGCCCTGACGGTCAGTGAACTTCCCCGTGGACTCAATCACGAGCTCCACACCGAGATCCTTCCAGGGCAGCTGAGCGGGGTCTTTCTGGGCAAAGACCCTGATGGTCTTCCCATCAACAATCAGCGCATCGTCAGTAGCCTCGATTTTGTTGGGAAGGGTTCCATGGACGGAGTCGTACTTCAAAAGGTGCGCGAGGACTTTGGCGCTCGTCAGGTCGTTGACGGCTAAAACGTCTATATCGCCGCCGACCTCAAGAATTCTGCGGAACACCAGTCGCCCGATCCTTCCGAATCCGTTGATCGCAACTTTCATCGCTCCTACCCCCTTTGTTCCCGGAATAAACTAAAGCACTTTATCATACCCGAATTCCTGAAATAAGGCAAGAAAAAAGGGCACCGTACGGTGCCCTTTTTTCTTGCCTTGCACCTCATATGATGGCCCGTTCGGTGTTGACGTCGAAAACGTGCATCTTGCTCGTATCCACCACAATCTTCATGCTAGCCCCAACTTCCGTATGGGTCTGCATGTCAAGAACGGCAACAATGGTGTGCGGACCAGAGGTGAGATAGATGATTTGCTCGGAACCCAGAGGCTCGATAACGTCCACTATAGCATCAATGACATTGCCATCGTCCCGCAGCATTTCCTTCGAGACTGCAAGGTCGTACACATCCTGGGGACGGATACCGAAGGTGACTTCCTTGTTCACGTAGGGTTCAAGAGGCGCTCTGTACTCTGCCGGTACTTTGATCTTGAAGGATCCTCCGTCAAGGATAAGGGTATCGTTCTCCTTTTTAAGCACTACGTCGAGGAAGTTCATGGAGGGAGTGCCGATGAAACCGGCGACGAACTTGTTGATGGGTTTGTTGTAGAGCTCAAGAGGAGTTCCTACCTGTTGGACCACTCCGTCCCGCATGACCACAATCCGGTCCCCCAGGGTCATGGCCTCCACCTGGTCGTGGGTGACGTAGATCATCGTGGTTTTGAGACGGTCGTGGAGCTTGGCGAGTTCTGCTCTCATCTGCACCCGGAGCTTAGCGTCGAGGTTGGAGAGGGGCTCATCGAAGAGGAAAACCTTGGGGTGACGGACAATGGCTCGACCAACGGCCACACGCTGCCTCTGACCTCCGGAGAGCTGCTTTGGCTTCCGGTAGAGGAGCTCCTGAATCCCCAGAATCTCCGCGGCTTCTTTCACCCGGCGATCGATCTCATCCTTGGGGAACTTGCGAAGCCGAAGACCAAAAGCCATGTTGTCGTAGACGTTCATGTGGGGGTAGAGCGCGTAGTTCTGGAAGACCATGGCGATGTCCCGGTCTTTGGGGGGGACATCGTTCACCAGAACGTCGTCGATGTAGATCTCGCCCTCATCCACTTCCTCTAATCCCGCAATCATCCGAAGCGTTGTGGTTTTCCCACACCCTGAAGGACCAACGAGAACGACAAACTCCTGGTCTTTGATGTCAAGGCTCACGTTGTTCACCGCGATGACGTCTCCAAACCGCTTCACCACGTTCTTCAGAGTCACACTCGCCATTTATGTTCCCCCTTCTTCACCAGAATGAAACTGCGCACAGGGAAACTCCCTAAAAGACATTTTAGAAGATTGTTCACATTCTGTAAACCCTTCAGGTCACATGGATTTCCCCTGGAACCTTTCCGCTTCTTTCTCCAGAGCTTTCAGCCGACGGTACACCTCGCCCTTGGAAACGGGAGGCGAACAGTAACTCCCAAGTTCCCGGAGTGAGGCATAGGGGTAACGGATTCTCAAAAGGGCAATCTCTCTGAGCTTTGGCGGAAGCGATTCCAGAGGAAGGTTTCTGATTTTCTCCCGCTGGCGCAGGGAAGACCGGACAGTTCGCTCAAGGTTTGAGGTGGTGTAGTTCACCCAGCGGGTGAGGTCATTGACCGTTTCCTTCTCCACACGCAGGCGTTCGAGTTCCAGGTGGCTCCGGAAGGCTCCAAGGTATCCCAGGAAAAGGCCGATGGTCTCCGCGTTTTTGGTGTAGAGGTGCCACTCGCTCTTGACCTGGCGGCAGCGAAAGGGTATCCCCTGGGCTTTAAGGGCTTCCTGGACAAGGAGTGCCCATGCCCTTGAGGGAAACCGAATCTCGAGCTGGTAGCTCCGCAGAGGGTCTCCCACGTACCCCCGGAGTTCGAAAATCCCCCGGATGAAGTCCGCAGCAACCTCTTCTTTGAGGAAATCAGTAAGGGCGGAGACATCGTAGAACCCGAAATCCTCAAGAACTGCTTTGGAAACACCGATTTCCAGGTGATAGAAAAGTCCTGAGTGGATACCCCGTTCCCTGGAACGTCCAAGCTCGTAAGGTGCAAGAGGAGAGAACTCCCTTTTGAGAACGAGACACTTCTTGAGAGGAGCAAGAGAAGAATGTGAGAGGCGAAGGAAAAGCCCTTTTTCTCCTTTCCGGATCACACCACTCCGCAAAAGACCAGCAAACTCAGCCCTTCGCCGCTTCTTCTCGGAAGGGAAAAGCGCACAGAGCTCATCCTGAAGAAGCGCCCGAAAGTCCATGCTGGTAGACCTCTTGAAGCCGCTCTTTGAGACGGGTGACGACCTCCCGAGGAATCCTCAGGCGTCTACTCACCTCTTCAGGATCCGCTTCACAGAGTGCTCGTAAATCCTCAAAGGCGGCAAGAATCTTCTCCCGCCGCTTTGGCCCAATACCCTCCACCTCCTCAAGGAGTGAACCAAAGGACTTCTTGTTCCTCCGCACCCGGTGGAAGGTCACAGCGAAACGGTGCGCTTCGTTTCTCACCCGCTGCAGGAACTGCAGAACCTCGGAGTGAGGAGGAAGCACAAGGGGCGCAGTTCTCTCGGGAAGGTAAACCTCCTCAAACTCCTTGGCCAGGGCAAGCACCGGACAGGAAACGCCGAGTTCCCGGAATACCCCAAGCGCCACGTTGAGCTGCCCCCGCCCCCCATCAAGGAGCAGAAGGTCGGGAAGGTTCCCTTCCCCTGATTGCAACCTCCGGAAATGCCGGACAAGGACCTCCCGCATCATGCCGAAGTCGTCGGGATGGCCCTCGCTCTTCACAATGAACTTTCGGTACCTTTTGGGGTATGGAACTCCGTCAAGGAAGGCCACCACCACTCCCACAGCCTCTTCGCCCTGAAAGGTGGAGATATCCACACCCTCCACAAGGCGGGGGAACGAGGGGAGTCCAAGGAGATCCTGGAGACCCCGAAGGAGCTCTGTTGACGCTCGCTCACGTTTTTTACGCCTGAGCGCCTCCGCCTCGAGGCTCTTCTGGGCGTTCTCTAAAGCCAGAAGCATCATTTCCTCTTCCTCACCGCTATAAGGAGGGGTAACCGTAAAGGGGAAGAACTCGCTGAGTTCCTGGAGAGCTTCCAGGTGCTCCACCGCCACACATACCCGCCTGGGAAAGCAGAAAGCGTGGAGGTATATCTGCTCCAGGAACTCTCGAAGGAGTGCCTCCTTACTCTGCCATCCCAAAGACGAGGCAACAAAGCTCTCGATCCCGATGAGCCTTCCCTGGCGAACGCGGAGCACCACAAAAAGCGCGACCTCTTCGTCACAGACAACCTCCACAAAGTCAACGTCTTCAGGCTGCGAGAGGACCAGGCGGTATCGCGTTGCGACCTTCTGGAGAGCTTCGAGCTTTTCCCGGTAGTAGATGGCCCGCTCAAAATCCAGGGCATCTGCGGCTTTCCACATCTCGTCCTCAATCCACCGGGCGATCTCCTCATACTTTCCGTTGAGGAAATCCACGGCTTTCCTGAGGTTCTCCTGGTACTCTGCCCGGCTCATGTGACCCACACAGGGAGCTCCACAGAGGCCAAGTTCAAAATCGATGCAGGGCCGGCGAAGAGGGAAAGAGGATTCGGGAATGGTACATCCCCGCAGACGAAAAATCGACCGGAGGAGCTTCAGGCCTTCCCGGGTCTTCCGGGAATCCGTGAAGGGTCCAAAATACACCCCTTCACCCCCGGTTTTTCTCCGGGCAAACCGAACCGCAGGGAAATCCCCTCTTGTCTCGAAAAGGATATAGGGATAACTCTTGTCATCCCGAAGACGGAGGTTATAGGGAGGACGGAAACGTTTGATCAGGTCTTCCTCAAGAAGGAGTGCTTCGTGTTCGTTTCCCGTCACAAAGTACTGCACCGACGCAACGGCCTCAAGCATTCCCTCTTTGAGCGGGGAAGAAGCCCGGTAGAAATGGGACTTCACCCTCTTGAGGATGTTCACGGCCTTGCCGACATAGAGGACCTGACCTTCACCGTCCTTCAGGACGTACACCCCGCACTCCGCAGGGAGGCAGTCAAGGTCCCCCCGTTTCACCTCAAAGGGGACATAGTTCCTTCTTTCGGTCAGCCTGCAGCACCTCTCTCAGGAACTGGCCTGTGTAGGAGGAGGGAACCTGGGCGACTTCTTCTGGAGTTCCCTGAGCAACGATGTAGCCACCCTTCTCTCCCCCCTCAGGACCCAGGTCGATGAGATAGTCACACGATTTGATGACGTCGAGGTTATGCTCGATGATGAGTACAGTGTTCCCCCGGTCCCGAAGCTCAAGCAGCACCGAAAGGAGCTTCTCGACATCGGCAAAGTGCAGCCCGGTGGTCGGTTCATCGAGAAGATACAGGGTTCTTCCCGTTGCCACTTTTCCAAGTTCCCGTGCGAGCTTCACCCGCTGCGCCTCCCCACCGGAGAGGGTTGTGGCCGATTGCCCGAGTTTGATGTATCCCAGACCAACCCGCTGGAGCACCTCGAGTTTGCGCCGGATGGTGGGGATATGTTCGAAGAACCCTATAGCCTCGTCAACGCTCATGTCCAGAACGTCGGCGATGTTCTTCCCCTTGTACTTGATGTCGAGTGTTTCCCTGCCGTAGCGTTTCCCCTGGCACTGCTCGCAGGTCACAAAGACATCTGGGAGGAAATGCATCTCGATTTTGATGACGCCATTCCCCTGACAGGCCTCACATCGCCCACCCTTGAGGTTGAAGCTGAACCGTCCTGGTTTGTACCCCCGAGCTCTGGACTCTGGAAGCTGGGCAAAAAGCGCCCGGATATCGGTGAAAACTCCAGTATAGGTGGCAGGGTTTGAGCGGGGGGTTCGCCCAATCGAGGACTGGTCGATCACGATGACTTTATCAATGTACTCCACACCCTCAATGGCATCGTGGTCTCCAGCAACCTCCCGGGATCCATGGAGCATTCGAGAAAGTCCCCGGTACAGGATATCGTAAAGGAGCGTGCTCTTCCCTGAACCGGAAACCCCTGTGATGCCCACAAGAAGCCCAAGGGGAATGCTCACCGTGATGTTCTTGAGGTTGTTTGCCCGGGCGCCTCGCACCACAAGCCACTCATTTCCCGGGGGCTTTCTCCTGGCAGGCACAGGGATGCATCTTCGACCACTGAGATAGAGTCCAGTAAGACTCTCGGGATTCTCCATGATTTCCTGGGGTGAACCCGAGGCCACAACTCTCCCGCCCTTTTCCCCCGCTCCGGGACCAATATCCACCACAAAGTCTGCATTCCTGATGGTTTCGGCATCGTGTTCCACCACGATCACCGTGTTCCCAAGGTCCCGGAGCTTCTTCAAAATGGCAATGAGCTTCTGGTTGTCCCGGGGATGGAGGCCGATGGTGGGCTCATCGAGGACGTAGAGAACCCCTACAAGACCGGAACCAATTTGTGTCGCCAGGCGTATTCTCTGCGCCTCTCCACCGGAGAGGGTGGCGGCAGAGCGATTGAGGGTCAGGTACTCAAGACCGACCTCCTTCAGAAAGCCCAGGCGGGAACGGATTTCCCGCAGCACCGGTTCTGCGATGACCGCCTCGTTCCCGGAAAAGCTGAGGTTCTCGAAAAACTCAAGGAGTTCTCCAATGGTCAGGCGGGAAAGGTCTCCAATGGAGAACCCTTGAATCTTCACCGAAAGGCTTTCCTTTCGGAGGCGGTCTCCCTGACACTCAGGACACACTCTGGTTGAGAGGAACGGAGCAATCTCTTCCTGTTCCCACCAATCCTGGGCATTGGCAAGCTTTCGCTCAAGAATGGGGATGACACCTTCAAAGACTCCGTTGCCGTAGAGGACGAAATGCCGCTCCTCTTCGGTGAGATCCCGGAATGGCCGGTTGGTCGGGATGCCCCGTGCAGCAAACGCCCGACGAACCCGTGCCCCCCAGTAGCTCTCTGGATCCAGATGGTCCCAGGGAACAATAGCCCCCTCGTCGATGCTCTTCGAGTAATCGGGCACCACGAGATCCGGATCCACAAAGGCAAGAAACCCCAGGCCACTGCAGCGAGGACAGGCACCGTAGGGGTTGTTGAAAGAGAACATCCGGGGAGTAATCTCCGGGAAATTCACCCCACAGTCCACGCAGGCAAAACGTTCGCTGAAAAGGAGCTCCTTTATCGACCCCTCCTCCCATATCCCAACCTTGAGCACACCCTTCCCGTAACGAAGGGCGATTTCCACAGAATCACTCACCCGGCGTTCAATATCCTCCTCAATGATAATCCGGTCAACGATGAGGTCGATGTCGTGTTTTTTGTTCCGATCAAGCTCTATGTTCTCCCACTCTTCCAGGTCAAAGATTTCCCCATTGATGCGAACCCGGGCGAATCCGTTTTTGAAGAGGTCAGCAAGGAGCTTCCGGTACTCCCCTTTTCTTCCCCGCACCAGAGGAGCCATGATGAGGACCCTGGACCCCTGGGGAAGGGAGAGGATTTCATCGGTAATCTGCTGCACCGTCTGGCGAGCAATGGGTTTCCCGCACTGGGGACAGAAAACCCTGCCACACCGGGCAAAAAGCACCCTCATGTAGTCGTAAATTTCTGTGACCGTCCCCACGGTAGAACGGGGGTTATGGGATGAAACCTTCTGGTTGATGGCAATCGCCGGGGAGAGCCCTTCAATGGTGTCCACGTCGGGCTTCTCCATCCGCTCCAGGAACTGCCTGGCGTAAGAAGAAAGGGACTCAAGGTACCTCCTCTGCCCTTCGGCGTAAATGGTGTCAAAAGCAAGAGAGGACTTCCCCGAACCGCTGAGACCAGTAATGACCACGAACCGATTCCGGGGAATCTCAAGGTCCACGTTTTTCAGGTTGTGTTCTCGTGCTCCACGAATGACAATCTTACCGTCCTGCATCGTTCTCGCCCCGGTGCAGTGCTTGCTTCTCCTTTAGGGATCGCAAACGGAAGATCTCATCCCGCAGAAGGGCGGCTTTCTCAAACTCCAGGTGTCTGGCCGCTTCCTTCATCTCCCGGGTCAGCCGCTCAATGAGCCGCTCCAGGTTCTCCTCGCTCTCCTCGAGTTCCTCCACAAGGAGACAGGCCTCCTCTGCCTCCCTGGAAAGACCGGCCTCTTCAGGAATGAGGGTTCGAACCTCCTTCGTGATGGTCTGCGGCACAATCCCGTGTTCTCTATTATACGCCTCCTGAATAGCCCTCCGCCGTTTCGTCTCCGCCAGAGCCCGCTCCAGAGAACGGGTCATGGTGTCGGCGTAGAGGATGGCCCGTCCTTCGGCGTTGCGCGCCGCCCTCCCAATTGTCTGGATGAGCGCCACCTCAGACCGCAAAAACCCCTCTTTGTCGGCATCAAGAATCGCCACAAGGGCTACCTCCGGGAGGTCAAGGCCCTCCCTGAGGAGGTTAACCCCCACAAGGACGTCGAATTCCCCTGCTCGAAGATCCCGGATAATCCGGGCCCGTTCCAGGGTATCAATCTCTGAGTGCAGGTATCTCACCCGAATACCCAGGCTGTACAGGAACTCGCAGAGGTCCTCGGCGCTCTTTTTGGTAAGCGTGGTGACGAGAACCCTCTGATTCTTCTGTACCACCTTTCGAATCTCCCCTACGAGGTCCTCGACCTGACCCCTGGCAGGACGCACCTCAACCTCCGGGTCCAGAAGGCCGGTGGGTCGGACGAGCTGCTCCACCACCTGAGCGCTCACGCTCAGTTCGAACTCCCCCGGTGTCGCCGAAACGAAAATGCATCGGGAAATCTTCTTCTCAAACTCTTCAAACCTCAGGGGCCGGTTATCGAAACAGGAAGGAAGGCGAAAGCCGAATTCCACAAGGCTCTCTTTCCTTGAACGATCCCCCTCGTGCATCCCCCGAAGCTGGGGAACCGTCACATGGGATTCGTCGACGAAGAGGAGGAAGTCCTCCGGAAAGTAATCGAGCAAAGTATAGGGCGGTTCCCCAGGTTGACGGCCATCGAGATAGCGGGAGTAATTTTCGATTCCCGGGCAGTATCCCGTCTCCCGGAGCAGTTCAAGGTCGTACCGTGTCCGCCGTTCCAGGCGTTCCGCCTCAACAAACCTTCCCTGGGAGAGGAAATAGGCCACCCGTTCCTGAAGTTCCTCCTCAATCCCAAGAAGCGCCCGCTCAAAGATCTCCTGGTCCGCAAGGTAATGCCGGGCGGGGTAGATGAAGACCTCGTCGAGCTTCCCGAGGACCTTCCCACTCACAGGGTGGAGAACCTTAATGCTCTCTACCGTATCCCCAAAGAACTCGAAACGAAAGACCTCCTCGCTATAAGCCGGGTAGACCTCAACGGTGTCGCCCTTCATGCGAAATACCCCCGGCACGAACTCCACTTCATTCCGCTCGTAGAGAAGGTCCACGAGACGGCGGGCAAAGTCCTTCCTTTTGCAGACGTCCCCCACCCGGACACGGAAAACCCGGCGGGCGTACTCCTTTGGGGAACCAATGCCGTAGATGCACGAAACGGAAGCCACAATGATGACATCGTTGCGTTCCATCAGAGCGCTTGTTGCCCGAAGACGCAACCGGTCGATGTACTCGTTAATCGAGGCGTCCTTTTCGATGTAGAGATCGTACTCAGGGACGTAGGCCTCAGGCTGGTAGTAATCGTAGTAGCTCACGAAATACTCCACGGCGTTCTCGGGGAAAAACGCCCGCATCTCGCTATAGAGCTGAGCAGCCAGGGTCTTGTTGTGAGAGATAAGGAGAGTCGGCCGGTTGTATCGGGCAATGACGTTGGCCATGGTGAAAGTCTTCCCCGACCCGGTCACCCCAATAAGGGTCTGGTACCGGTACCCCCGGAATAACCCCTCAACCAGCCGCTCAATGGCCTGGGGCTGATCGCCACAGGGACTGTATGGTGCCACAAGACGGAAGGTTCCCCTCTTCATAACCCCTTCACTTTCATAGAAAACCCGAATCCCCCTCTCCTATTTCCCGGAGAACCAGTCTGGAAAGAGGGAGAAAACCCTGTGTACCAGGAGCTCTGTGGAGGAGTCGTTGACGAGGACCTTCGAGGCCCTCCGGCGGAGAGCGGGGAGAAACCTCTGGGCGCTCAAGCGAAGCACAATCTCCTTCTCCTGAAGCCCCTTTTTCTGCAACCGTTCACGGCGAACGTGCCAGGGGGCATCCACAAAAAGGAGGTCCGAAAGGAGAGGGCACAAACCTGCTTCAAAAAGCACCGCCCCCTCGACCACAACGAAATCCGTCCGGAACCTTTGGCAGCGCCTCCGCACTTCCCAGAAAAGCAGGGGATGGGCAAGGCCGTTGAGGCGAAAGAGCATTGGCCAGCTTCGAAAAACCAGCCAGGCAAGCTTCCGCCTCTCGAGGTTCCCCTGCCCGTCCAGAAAAAAGCGCCCGAAGGCGAGAACAATGAGCTTCCAGAGGGGTTTCCCCTTCTGGGAAAGCTCCCGGGCAAGGTCGTCAAGGAGAATGACAGGAATTCCCCTTTCCTCAAAAAGGGCGGCAACCGTGCTCTTTCCCGAGGCTACCCCACCCCCGATACCGAGAATCCTCGGTTCCTTACTCCCTGTAGACCTCAACGTACCTCTTGATGGCCTGCTCCCAGGAGAAATCGCTCGCCATAGCATTGGCCACCATGGTACGGAAGAGGTCCTGGTCCTCAAAGTACACATGGAGTGCCCTCCTGATCGTCCGGAGCAATTCACTGGCAGAGAATTCTCCAAACTGGAATCCGGTGCTGAGGCGGGGATTGAACGGATAGTCAACAACCGTATCCCTGAGCCCACCCACCCCTCGGACGATAGGGAGCGCACCGTAACACATGGCAATCATCTGGCTGATGCCGCAGGGCTCAAAAAGCGATGGCAGCACCAGGAAGTCCGAGGCGGCATAGGCAAGGTGGGCAAGGCCCTCGTCGAACATCACCATCACCCGCAACCTGGGATAGTACTGCTCAAGGTCTTTCAGCGCTCGCTCGTAGAAGGCCTCACCCATACCGAGGAAGAACCAGTACGCCGGAAGGGAGAAAAACTCCTCAGGACGTTCCAGGAAAAGCCGTATCCCCTTTTGCTCCACAAATCGGGAAATGAAGGCGATGACGGGAAGAGTTGTCTCCGCCCTTAGACCAAAGTGCTTTTCCAGGAAACGGAGTTTGTTCTTTCTCTTCCCCTCAAGGTTCTCCCTCCCGTAGTGTTCCTCAAGGAAAGGGTCAAGACCGGGGTGGAAGATTTCCGTGTCGATGCCGTTGACGATTCCCACGATTTTCTTGCGGTGGGACAGAGCCCGAAGAAGACCATCAAGACCTTCCCCGAATTCGGGAGAGCAGATTTCACGGGCGTAGGTAGGGCTCACGGTGGTGATGACGTGGGAGAAAAGGAGACCCGCCTTCATGAGATTGAGGTTACCGTAAAACTCGAGGTACTCGTGGGTGAAGAAGTGGCTGGGGAGGTTGACCAGTCGGAAGAGCTCTCCCCGTCCAATGCCCTGGTAGGCAAGATTGTGAATGGTAAAGAGGACTTTTGTGGCTCTGGGCCGATACTGGGGCCAGTACCGCTCAAGGTAGGCACAGAGGAGAGCGCTCTGCCAGTCATGACAGTGCAGGAGGAAAACTTCTTCCTGCCAGCGCACCAGGTACTCAAATACTGCCCGGGAGAAGAAGATGAACCGCTCGAGGTCATCAGGATACCCGTACATCCGTTCACGCTCAAAAAAGCGTTCACAGGCCACAGCGAAAAGGGATTGGCTGTCGCTTACTTTGTACTCGAGGAACTCCGCCCGAGCCATGGTCTCCCCAAAGGGGAACTCCAAAGTCCTCTGCCTGGCAAAAGGGAAATCCTGCAGCATTCGGGCGTATCCGGGGAGGAAGAGCTTGACCTGAAACCCAAAGCGGGGGAGGTATTTGAACAGGGCCCCCACCACGTCTCCCAGACCACCACTCTTGGCAAAGGGATACGCCTCTGAAGCAACGAGCACGACCTCCACGTTCATTCTCCCTCCCCTATGACCAGAAGTCCATACTCCCCTTTCCTTCTCTCCACAACCTCAAGCCGCCATCTCCCTTTAAGGAACCGCTCTGACAACACACCGAGAAACTGCCTGAAATCCCCAGAGAGAGGGATATCGGCAGAGAACCGCTTCCCCACCCTGTACAGTCGCCGGACACCCCCTGCGCTCAGGACCCAGGCCAGAAGGCGGAAAACCTCCTCCCGGCAGGTATTTTCATAGGAAACGAGAAGTTCTTCCCGGGATTCCCCGTATCTCCCCACAAACCGCCATCCATAGAGTGTCGGCAACGCAACGTACCCGCCAACTTCCTGGATCCTCTGCATCAGATCCCCCGGGGGAACGACTTTCTCCACCACAAAGGCACAGGGAGGGACAAAGAGAGGAAGGTCAAGGAAACCTGTCGCAAAGGAGAGTTCCCCAAGGGCAAATTTGAGCACAAGCGGGACCTCGACATTCCGGTAGACCTCAGAAAGCGCTGTCTCACAGGCTATCCACTTCCGAGCTTCTTCAAGAAGCATACTGAGTGCTCCAAAGGAGAAGGTCTTCCCGAGTCCCTCAAGGTGCCGCGAATTCTCAGGCGGTGGAAAGAGGCAGGGATAGACAACCCACAGGAGAACCTGACCCCAGAAAACCTCCGGCGTCTCAAGGACTTTCCCCAAATGCTCTGCATCTGGCTGAACACAGGAAATAAGGTACCCCCGGGGCTGTCCTGGGGGAATGCCAGCGACGTTCTCCGGGTCCTTCCCATCGGTCACAAAGAGGTCCCTCCCGCGGAGCACAAGGTACAGACTCTGCCGCTTCTTCTCAATCCGTTCTCGGAGCCTTCGAAGCTCGAGCTCTTCGAGTTTCTGAAGAAGGCGCGGCCAGCTCACCCGCTCAGGACTCCAGGGCTCCACACGGCAGTCAAGGGGGACATCCCTGCGAATGGTCACGAGTACCCGGTTCGTCTCCACCTGCTCTCGGGCCCTGAGGAGACTCTCTCGTAGAGATGGAGGGAGTTCCGCAATATGGGCAAGAATCCCTTCCCAGCTTGTGAACCTCTGCAAGAGCTGTGCCGCCCTCTTCTCCCCAATGCCCCGCACACCCTGAATGTCATCGGACACATCGCCGCTTAAAGCCAGAAAGTCAACAATCTGAGCAGGGGTGATACCGAACTCCCGTTCCACGTCCCGGGGGCCTATGGGGCGCAGGCGGGTAACCCCCTGAACCGGCTGGAGGAGCACCGTGTGCTCATCAAGGAGCTGCAGAAGGTCAAGGTCGGAGGTCACCACATAGAGAAGGTATCGTCCTCCAAGACACTCCTTGAGGCTTCCGATAAGGTCATCCCCCTCGAATCCCGGGACCTCGAGGATGGGAAAACCAAAATACGAAAGGATTTCCTTGATATCCTCAAGCTGGGGTCGAAGGAGATCGGGCATGGGTTTCCGGGACACCTTGTACTTCTCCTCAAGGGCGTGGCGGAATGTCTTCTTCGGATGGTCAAAGGCCACCACAATGGTGAGGGGCGAGTAATCCTCAAGCAACCTCATCAGCATATTGCAGAACCCGAGGGTCGCTCCCGTTGGTCGCCCCGAAGACGTGGTAAGCCTTGGCAGTGCATAAAACGCCCGGTACGCCAGCGAAGTCCCGTCAACTGCAATAACCAGCTTTTGATTTTCCATCTTGCTTGACAAAGCCTGAAGCTCCACTATAATCTACAACGGAGTGCCGAAGTGGCGGAACTGGCAGACGCACTAGACTCAAAATCTAGCGGGGTCCACACCCCGTGCGGGTTCGACTCCCGCCTTCGGCACCATGTCACTCCTTAAGGAAAAACCCCGTTGGCTCCTGTACCTCTCCACCGCGAATGATTCGCTTCTCCACCTCTCCACCACGGAGCGTTACTTCCACTCCCTCGACTCCTTGCTCCTCAGGCAGGCCAAGGGTGTATGCGAATGCCCGATCCAGGGCTTTCTTCAGCATCTCCTGCCACTTTTCATCTCCTCCAAAACGGAGGGTGACCTCTTGGAGGAAACGATAGACAAGACGTGGGTCCTGCATCCAGTCTTCCTGGGTGAGGTTCTCTAACGCTCCCTGAAGCGCCCGCTCCTCATAAGGAGCAAAAAGGGGGCTTAGGCGCTCTTTTGCCCAGCGGAAACACCAAGCAGCAAGGTAAAGGGAGGAAAAGTCCTTCCGCCCAAGAAGCACCAGGGCTAAGGGAGCAAGGGTAGACCAGCCTTCCTCCCGGGAAAGAGTTGGACTCTCCTCTTGCAGGAAAAGCGTTCTGTACCTCTCCACCACCTCCCCGTCCTGGACGAAGGACGGTGCGTAAGCCCGCCACTTCTGGAAGGCATCCCGGTGGCGAGGGGAGGAAAGGAGCACCAGACGCCACTCCTTCACCGCCTCCTGCAGCTGCCCCATCTGCTCGAGGGTCTTCCCCAGCCAGTACCGGGCATCCACAAACTGAGGGTCCATCTCTAAAGCCTTCCTGTAGGCTTCCAGAGCCCTTGCATAGTCTCCTTGGGAGAAGTAGATATATCCGGTACGGTAGTACTCCTCTTTCGTCTGGGCAAAAGCAGAGATCCCGCAGGAAACCAGGATAACCACAACGAACACGAAGGCGATGGCAACCCGCCTCACGGTTTCCCTCCTAAAGCGTCTTTAAACTCCCGGTACCCTCACCCACAATACTCTGAATGGCCTCTCGAGCTTCGTCACTCCAGGAAACCCAGAAGGCGCTATCAAGCTCAATCCACCACTCACCCTCACCGCCCTGGAGGCGAAGCATAACCGGACAGTTCCCGGGAAATCTCCGGAGACAGTCCCGGAGGGCATAAAGGGTTCGAAGGATATCCTTCTCCACCTCAAGGTCGATCACGACTGCTCTGGCCAGTTTCCGATTCCACTCCTCAGGGTCAAAGAGGGCATCGGCAACGATTTTGTTCTCGCCGCTATCGAGGATGTCGAGTTTCCCCACCACTCCGAGCACCTTCCCACCCTCAAGCCGCTCTTTCAGCTCTTCAGAGAGGTTGGGGAAAAAGATGACCTCGATGCTTCCCGTCTCGTCCTCAAGAGTCACGAAGTACATGTCCCCTCCTGTTTTGGTGATGATTTTCCGCACGTTGCCCACCATGCCCACAACCTTCACCCGCATTTCCTCCTTGAGCATCCGCAAATGCCCCAGGGGGAAGAAAGGCAGATGCCGCAACCCCGCCACCGCTTCCCGGAAAGGATGGTCACTCACGTAAAACCCAAGCATCTCCTTCTCCATCTGAAGGAGCTCCTGGCGGGAGAACTCTGCGACTTCCCGAAGGAGAGGCATCCCCCCGGAAGCCACCTCTTCTCCAAAGAGGGAGTGCTGCCGCAGCTCTTTCTTCCGCCGTCTTGCCCCATAGGACAGGATGTCCTCCAAAGAGGCCAGAAGCTGCGCCCGATTCGGATGGAGCCCTCCAAAGGCCCCGGCCTTAATAAGGCTTTCAAGAACCCGCCGGTTGACAATGCGACTGTCAACCCGCTCGATGAAGTCGAAAATACTCCGGTACCGGCCCTCTCTCCGGCGCAGGAGAATTTCCTCCACCGCACTCTCACCCACATTCTTGATGGCTGCAAGACCAAAGCGAATACGCCGATCCCCCACCACCGTGAAGTTGGCCAGGCTCTCGTTGATATCCGGAGGCAACACATCAATGCCCAAGCGCCGGCACTCGGCAATGAATTTTGCCACCTTGTCGCTGTCGTTGGCCACACTCGTGAGGCAGGCCGCAAGGTACTCGGTGGGGTAATGGGCCTTGAGGTATGCCGTCTGATACGACACAAGCGCATACGCTGCGCTGTGGGACTTATTGAAACCATACCCTGCGAAGTACTCGATGATGTCAAAGAGCTCTTCAGCCTTTTCCCGGCTGTGACCTCGCTGCACTGCACCGCTAACGAACTTCTCCCGCTGTTCCTTCATCACCTCGGGTTTCTTCTTCCCCATGGCCCGGCGGAGAATGTCAGCCTCTCCGAGGGTAAACCCGGCGAACTCACTGGCAATCTTCATCACCTGTTCCTGGTAGACAATCACACCGTACGTTTCCCGAAGAATGGGCTCCAGAGAGGGATGAGGGTACGTCACCGGGACTCTTCCCTGCTTGCGGTCGATAAAATCGTCGATCATGCCGCTCCCCAGAGGGCCTGGGCGGTACAGGGCCAGAATGGCGATGAGGTCCTCGATGTGTTCGGGTTTCAGGCGTTTCAGGAGTTCCCGCATCCCTGCACTCTCAAGCTGGAACACCCCAACGGTCTCTCCCCGGGCAAGGAGCTCATAGGTGGTGCGGTCATCTAAAGGAATCCGATCAAGGCGGATCTCCTCACCCCGGGTATTTTTAACAATCCGCAGAGCTCGCTCAATGACCGTGAGCGTCCTCAAACCCAGGAAATCCATCTTGAGCAGGCCGAGTTCCTGAAGAGCGTCCATATCAAACTGCGTGACGATTTCTCCCTCGTTCATCCTCTGCAGAGGAACGTAATACGTGAGCGG
Organism: Candidatus Caldatribacterium sp. SIUC1; assembly: GCF_051549785.1. Taxonomy (GTDB): domain Bacteria; phylum Atribacterota; class Atribacteria; order Atribacterales; family Caldatribacteriaceae; genus Caldatribacterium. The sequence continues at coordinate 1,850,911 of NZ_CP189974.1, forward strand.
TCGGTCGGCGATAACCACTCCAGCGGCATGGACCGAAGCATGGCGGCACATCCCCTCAATACGCTGAGCAAGATCAAGAAGCGTCTTGGCCTCCTTGTTCTCCTCGGCGAGCTTCCGCAGTTGAGGATTGGATTCCATCGCCCGCTCAAGGGTAACCCCCGGTCCTCCAGGAATGAGCTTGGCGATTTTGTCCACGTCACCGTAACTCCATCCCAGTGCCCTTCCCACATCGCGCACAGCCTGGCGAGCCATCATCCGCCCGAAGGTGATGATCTGGGCAACGTTGGTGGCACCGTACTTCTCGGTCACGTACTTGATGACTTCATCCCTTCGCTCAAAGCAAAAATCGATGTCGATATCGGGCATGCTCACCCGCTCAGGATTCAAAAAGCGCTCAAAGAGAAGGCCGTACTGCAGGGGGTCGATATCAGTGATGCCAAGAACGTAGGAGACGAGACTTCCTGCTGCCGACCCCCTCCCCGGTCCGACCATGATGCCCCGTTCCCGGGCAAAGTGCACGAAGTCCCACACAATGAGGAAATAGGTCGCGTACCCCATGCTCTCGATCACTTTGAGTTCGTACTCAAGCTGCTTTCGGACCCGCTCGGGAGGAGGGTCTCCGTACCGCCGCCTAAGCCCTTCTTCACAAAGGTACACAAGGTACGAGAAGGCATCGAAACCCTCGGGAACGTCAAAACGAGGGAGAATGACCTTCCCGAGTTCGATGTCCACACGACAGCGCTCAGCAATACTCCAGGTATTCTCAATGGCCTCAGGAAGAGAAGCGAAACGCTCAATCATTTCCTGAGGCGACTTCAGGTAGAAGTCCTGGGTCGGGAAGCGGAGCCTTTTGGGGTCATCGAGAGAAGTCGCCGTCTGAATCGCCAGGACAACGTCATGCATGTAGGCATCCCGGGCGTCGAGGTAATGGCAGTCGTTGGTGGCCACAAGGGGAATGCCGGTCTTCCGGGCGATGGCGACCAGAGCCTCGTTGACCGTTCTCTGTTCGGGAATCTTGTTCTCCTGGAGCTCGAGGAAGAAATTCTCCGGGCCAAAAATGTCCCGGTACTCCAGAGCACAGCGTTCGGCTTCCTCGACATTCCCCGCAAGAACCAGCCGGGGAACTTCTCCCGCAAGGCAAGCCGAAAGCGCAATGAGCCCGCGGGAGTACTCCCGCAAAAGCTCCTTATCCACCCGGGGCTTGTAGTAGAAACCCTCAAGGAAAGCCCGGGTAACGAGTTCCATCAGGTTCCGGTACCCCTCCTCATTCTCTGCAAGGAGCACAAGATGGTACGCCGGCTCGCTCCCCTTCACCACAACCTTCTCAAAACGACTTCCAGGGGCAACGTAGACCTCGCAACCGATGATAGGCCGAATGCCTTTCTCCTTCGCCTTTTTATAGAAATCCACAACGCCATACATGACCCCGTGGTCGGTGATGGCCACAGCCTCCATGCCATAGGCAGCCACGCGTTCCAGAAGCTCATCGATACGGATCACGCCATCGAGGAGACTGTACTCGGTATGGAGGTGGAGGTGCACAAACTTCATGTCACTCACCACCTGAAAGCTCCCGGAGGAGCAAATGCTTCACCACTTCAGGACTGGCCTGCCCCTTTGTGGCCCTCATAACCTGCCCGATGAGGAAATGCAGTGCCTTCTCCTTCCCCCGGAGGTAATCGGCCACACTCTGGGGATTCTTTTCGATAACCTCACGAACGACCTTCTCGAGATCCCGCTCACTGGTGAGGAACGAAATCCCCTTTTTGAGCATGACGTCCCTTGCACCCATCCCCGTTCTGAACATCTCCTCAAAGATGCCCTTGGCCAGGGAAATACCGATTTCCCTGCGCTCCACCATCTTCAAAAGCTCTGCCAGCATCGACGGGGTGACCTTGCTCTCCCGAATACCGATATTGAGACTGTTGAGGTTTTTCAGGACCTCGGTGAGTATGAAGTTGCAGACTGCCCGGGGAGAAGGAAACTCCCGGACACACGCTTCAAAGAATTCCGCAAGGTCATGGTCCTGAGCGAGGATGTACGCCTCGGGCTCAGGGAGTTCGTACTCCCGCATGAATCGTTCCTTCTTCTGTAGAGGTAACTCAGGAATGGTCGCCTGTATTTCCTGGAGCATCTCCGGAGGAATGCAAAAGGGAAGAAGGTCTGGGTCAGGAAAATACCGGTAATCTTCTGCTTCCTCCTTCCCCCGGGAGGGAACGGTCACCTGGCGCACCTCATCCCAGTGGCGAGTTTCTTGAACCGGAGTTTTCCCCGATCGAAGAAGCTCTGTCTGGCGTTCAACTTCGTAACTCAGGGCCCGAAAGACCGATCGAAAAGAGTTCATGTTCTTGATCTCCACCTTGGTACCCGGCGTCTCCGGAGAAAGGGAAACGGAGACATTGGCATCGCAGCGCAGTGACCCCTCTTCCATGTTCCCGTCGCTCACCTCAAGGTACCGCACGATGCTCCTGAGCATCACCAGGCACTCCTTTGCCTCTTCAGGAGAGTGGAGATCCGGCTCGGTGACGATCTCAACAAGCGGGATGCCAGCCCGGTTAAAATCGACCCCCGAGACCGCTCCCCGGAGATCCGGCCCTTCGTGGACGAGCTTCCCCGCGTCCTCTTCCACATGAACCCTCCGTATACGAACTCGCTTCTTTACCCCCTGAAGGGCGAATTCCAGTACCCCCCGCACCCCGATGGGGAAATCGTACTGGGAAATCTGGTACCCCTTGGGGAGGTCGGGATAGAAGTAGTTCTTCCGGTGGAAAACCACCTCCGGCAGAACCTCGCACTGTAGCGCCAGGGCGGTTTTTATCGCAAGTTCTAAGGCTTTTCTGTTGAGCACTGGAAGTGCTCCGGGAAGGCCCATGCAAACCGGGCACACCAGGGTATTGGGGGGTTTCCCGATGTAGTCGGTACTGCAACGACAGAACATCTTCGCCCTGGTCAGGAGCTGGCAGTGAACCTCAAGCCCGATGGTCACGTAGATGTTCTCCATCCTCAGGACCTCCTCTCCGGCCCAATCTCGGGGAAAGGAAGGGGAAGCGAAAGCATTTGTTCGACAAAGCGCGCCAGGGCAAAGAGGACTCTTTCCTGAAAAGGACCGGCAATGATCTGCATGCCCACCGGAAGACCATCCTCGTACCCACAGTTCATGGCAATGGAGGGCACGCCAGCCATGGCTGAGGGGATGGTGAACACATCGGCAAGGTACATCTCATAGGGATTTTTGGTCCGCTCCCCAAGGAAAAAGGGGAACACCGGAGAAACAGGAGTCACAAGAAGGTGACAGGTTGTGAAGGCCTCTTCGAAATCCCGCCGTACCAGCGTTCGCACTTTCATGCCCTTCAGGTAATAGGCGTCGTAATATCCTGAGCTCAGAGAGTACGTCCCAAGGAGAATTCTCCGTTTCACCTCCGGACCAAAACCAAAGCTCCTTGTTTGGAAATACATGTCCTGCAGTCCCCGGTCCCCTCCCTTCCTCATCCCGTAGAGTACACCATCGTACCGGGCAAGGTTTGAGCTCGCTTCAGAGGGAGCTACGATATAGTACGCTTCCAGAGCGTAATTCGTGTGGGGCAGGGAGACTTCAACGAGTTCCAGGCCTTCTTTCTCGAGCTCCCGAAGTACCGCGGTAATGACCCTCACAATCCGGGGGTCCACCCCCTCGGAGAAGTACTCCCGGGGAAGGCCGATCTTCATCGTCCGTATGTCCTCCTGCGGGGGAATCTCCCCCCGGGAAAAGGGGGGATAGGGAGCACAGGTGGAGTCCCGCTCATCTTTGCCGCTTATCACCTCAAAAAGGGTGATGGCGTCTTCCACAGTTCGCGTCATCGGGCCAATCTGGTCCAGGGACGAGGCAAAACTCACAAGTCCGTATCGGGAAACCCGTCCATACGTTGGGCGAAGCCCCACGATGCCGCAGAAGGCCGCCGGCTGGCGCACCGAACCCCCGGTGTCGGACCCCAAGGCTAAAGGAGCCTCAAAAGCAGCCACAGCCGCGGCAGACCCACCACTGGACCCTCCGGGAACCCGGTTGAGGTCGAAGGGATTCCTCGTCGGACCAAAAGCGCTATTCTCCGTCGACGATCCCATGGCGAACTCGTCCATATTGGTTTTTCCGATGATGATGGCTCCAGCCCTCTCAAGGCGCTCGATGACGGTGGCGTTGTACGGAGGAATGAACCCCTCAAGAATTTTCGACCCACAGGTTGTGGGTATGCCAAGGGTACAGATGTTGTCCTTGACGGCCACAGGGATCCCCCAGAGTGGGGGGTAAAGATCCCTGCCTTTCCATTCTCTCTCAAGCCTTCGGGCCCGCTCAAGGGCGTTCTCCCTGTTCACAAAAAGAAAGGCATGGAGGAGGGGATCCACTTCTTCAATGCGCCGAAAGAACGCCTCGAGCACCACAGAAGGAGAGAGCTCTCCCCGGGCAAAGAGCGCGTGGTAATCCCGAATGGTGAAATTCCGGAATTCCTCAAGATTCATGACGGCTTCTCCTCTTTCTCCACAACCTTGGGGACGATGAAATATCTCCCTTCCACACGGGGGGCATACTGCAGAACGAGGTCGCTCCCCTGCCACTCCACAGGCTCATCGGTATTCATGGGAGGATCGCTCCAGGAGATATGAGAAGTCGGAGAAACCCCCTCAAGCTGGAGTTCGTTCAGCTTCTCAAAATGGGCAATAATGTCACTAATGTCCTGGAAAAAGCGGAAGAACTCCTCTTCCGAGAAGGACAGCTTGGCAAGATGGGCAATCTTTCGGACTTCCTCAAACGACACCCTGGCACGCATTGAGGATCACGCTCCCATCATTTCGTAAAACTCTTCCTCCGTAAGGATCCGGACGTTCTTCTGACGGGCCTCCTCAAGCTTTCCCCCAGGGTTCTCTCCCACAACGAGGTAATCCACTTTTCGGGAGACGGCATTGGCGACCCTGCCGCCTCTCTGGCGGACGAGTTCCTCCGCCTCCTTCCGGGAAAAGCGAGAGAGCGTTCCGGTAAAGACAAAGGTCTTCCCCTGCAGAGGACCCTCCAGGGAAGCCGCGACCTCTGCGGTTTCCTCCTCCGGAACCACCCCAAGGGCCTCGAGCTCCTCAAGCATGGCCCGGTTTTCGGGATTTCTGAAGAACTGCCACACCGCCTCAGCAACTTTGGGACCTATACCCTCCACAGCCAGAAGGTCCTCAAACGAAGCCTCCATGATCTTTCTGAGGGACCCAAAGTGCTCAGCCAGAAGCTGGGCCACAAACTCTCCCACGTACCGGATGCCCAGAGCGTACAGGAACCTCGCCAGAGGTCGTTTCTTGGATCGCTCAATGGCCTGCAGGAGGTTCTCTGAGGATTTGTCACCCATCCGTTCAAGCTTGAGGAGTTTCTCCTTGGTCAGACGGTAGAGGTCGGGAATTGTTCGAACATACCCCTTGTCCACCAGCTGGTCGATGAGTTTCTCCCCAAGCCCCTCGATGTCCATGGCATCTCGAGAGGCGAAGTGGCGAAGACGCTCCTTAATCTGGGCAGGGCAATTCGCATTGATGCAGCGGACGGCAACCTCGCCCTCTTCCCGCACCACGGGTGAATGGCAAACCGGACAGCTGGTAGGCATGGTGAAAATCCTTTCGCTTCCGTCTCTCCGTTCCTTCAGGACAAGGACAACCTCGGGGATGACCTCTCCTGCTCGCCCCACAATGACCCAATCCCCGATGCGGACATCCTTTCGCCGCACCTCATCCTCATTGTGGAGCGTTGCTCGTCTCACCACCACACCGCCGACCTCCACCGGCTCAAGCACCGCCACAGGAGTCAGCGTCCCGGTTCGCCCCACGTTGACCTCGATGTCTAAAACCCTGGTCACCGCCCGCGTGGGTTCAAACTTGTAGGCGATGGCCCAGCGAGGGCTTTTACTCGTCGCTCCAAGGAGCTCCTGGAAGGTGAGGTTGTTCACTTTGACCACGAGCCCGTCGATGTCGTAATCGAGGGTCTTCCGCTTCTCTTCCCACTCCCTGTGAACGGCGATGACCTCCTCAATGTCCCGGGCGAGCTGCGCGTTGGGGTTGACTTTAAATCCGAGGTCTTTCAGAAAGTGTAGGAGTTCCCAGTGGGTGGTCGGGTACCAGGGGCTTTCAATGAGGTATGCTCCGTAGACGAAAATGTCGAGCTTCCTCTGAGCAGTGACGTTTGGGTCAAGCTGCCGCAAAGATCCGGCGGCTGCGTTCCTGGTGTTGGCAAAAAGGGGTTCACCCCTTTTTGCCCGTTCCTCGTTGAGCTTCTCAAAATCCCCCTTGTGCATGAACACCTCGCCCTGGACCTCAATGAGACTGGGAACCTTTTCCCCAAAAAGACGCAGGGGAATACTCCTTATGGTCCGCAGATTCAGGGTCACATCCTCACCAGTGGTTCCATCGCCCCGGGTTGCACCGCGGACAAACACCCCGCCCTCGTACCGCAGGTTTACCGCAAGGCCATCAATCTTGAGCTCAACCACATACTCCACCGTTTCCGTCCCCAGCATTCTCTTCACCCGTCGATCGAAGTCTCGCATTTCCTCCTCGGTGAAGGCATTGTTGAGACTCAGCATCGGTCGGGCATGGGTAAAGGGAACAAAGCCTTCCTGAGGTTTCCCGCCCACCCGCTGGGTCGGAGAATCCGGTGTGACAAGGTCAGGGAAAAGCGCTTCGAGCTCTTCGAGCTTCCGCATGAGGGCATCGTATTCCTCATCGCTGATCTCGGGACTATTGAGGACGTAGTAGCGGTAATCGTGGTACCGGATGATTTCTCGAAGCCGCTCAATCTCCCTTTTCGCCCGCTCCCTGTCCATGTGTCCCCCTCCTACCAGAGTTCCTCCCTTACTATTGTATCATCCCGGCGAGGACCAACAGAGATGAGCACCACCGGAACCTCCAGAAAATCCTCAAGGGATTCTACAAAGGCCCGCACCGCCTTGGGAAGGTCACCGTACGACCGCACTTTTGAGATATCCTCGTCCCACCCCTCGAACTCCCGGTACAGCGGTCGACACAGAGGCCAGAGAGAAGGGTCCATGGGGAAATCCTCGAGGATCTCTCCCCGAACCTCGTAGGCATAGCACCATCTGACCCTGGGGAGTCCCCCAAGAACATCGAGCTTGGTCAGAGCCAGCGAGGTGATGTGGTTGACACGGAGGGCGTACCTCAAGACCACCCCGTCAAGCCATCCACAGCGGCGGGGACGCCCGGTGGTGGCACCGTACTCTCCCCCTTTTTCCCGAAGGTACACCCCGGTGGTATCCATGAGTTCTGTCGGAAAGGGCCCTTCACCCACCCGTGAGGTATAGGCTTTGCACACCCCAAGGACCTCGATATCGGTGACCGGGCCCATACCGGCACCAAGGAGCGCGCCACTGGCCACCGGATAGGAGGAGGTGACGAAGGGATACGTCCCGTGGTCGAGATCGAGCATGGTCCCCTGAGCACCTTCGATGACGATACGTTTTCCAGCCCGCCACGCCTCATACAGAAACCGCGAGGTGTCCCGAACATAGGGCCGCAAATGCTGCCCGTAGGCGAGGTACTCTTCAAGAATCGCCTCATAGGAGAGCGGGGGATGGGAGAAAATGCGCTCCAGAATCCAGTTCTTGTACTCGAGAACCGGCCGGAGCTTTGCAGCGAAGATTTCAGGATGCAGAAGGTCCACAACCCGTATGCCCCAGCGGGCAACCTTATCCTCATACGCTGGCCCAATACCCTTGCCCGTGGTTCCGATTCTCCCCTTCCCCCGAAGGCGTTCATAGAGCCCGTCAAGCAGGCGGTGATACGGCATGACCACATGGGCTTTTTCGCTGACAAAAAGCCTTTCTTGGAAGACAACCCCCTCCTGCTCGAGGAGGCGAACCTCTTCGAAGAACGCCAGGGGATCGATGACCATCCCGTCACCGAGAATACAGACCTTTCCGGGCAGAAGGACGCCAGAGGGAATGAGGTGGAAAACGTATTTCTTCTCCCCCACGATGACCGTGTGCCCAGCGTTGTTCCCTCCCTGAGCCCGTACCACCACATCTCCTGACTGGCTCAGGTAGTCAACAATCCTCCCCTTGCCCTCGTCCCCCCAGTGCGTTCCCACCACAATGCAGATGCTCACTCCCACCACCTTCATTCCCATTCAATCGTCGCGGGAGGTTTGGAGGTAATGTCATAGACCACCCTCCCTATCCCTGCCACTTCGTTCACGATGCGCCGGGCGATGACGTCAAGGGTGTCATAGGAAATCCTTGCCCAATCGGCGGTCATACCGTCCTCACTCATGACCGCCCGGATGACCCCCACGTACTTGTACGTCCGCTCATCCCCCATAACACCGACGCTCCGGACCGGAACCAGAACTCCAAAGGACTGCCAGAGCTTCCGGTAAATCGGCGATTTCCGCAACTCCTGGTCAATGATGGCGTCCATGTCCCGGAGAATCGCCAGCCGTTCCTCGGTCACCTCGCCGATGATACGTACGGCAAGGCCAGGACCGGGGAAGGGCTGTCGCCAGATGATGTCCTCGGGGATGCCGAGTTCTGCCGCCAGCCTCCGGACCTCGTCCTTAAAGAGGAACCGTAGGGGCTCGAGGACCTTAAGGTGCATGTGTTCGGGAAGCCCTCCAACGTTGTGGTGGGTTTTGATTCGGGCCGATGGACCCCACACCGAGACGCTCTCGATGACATCCGGATAGGTCGTCCCCTGGAGGAGATAGGTGACGTCTCCGAGTTTTCTCGCCTCTTCCTCGAAGATTTCCACAAACACCCGACCGATAATCTTCCGCTTTTCCTCAGGGTCCACGACTCCCCGAAGGGCGAGAAGAAAACGTTCCCTGGCATCAACATAAATCACCCGGTCTTTCCCCAGAAGTGCCCGCATGTTGGAGAGCACCTGCTCCGCCTCTCCCTTCCGCAAAAGACCGTTGTTGACGAAGATGCAGCTCAGCTGGTCCCCGATAGCCCGATAGGTCAGGACCGCCGCGGTAACCGAGTCCACCCCACCGCTGAGCGCACACACGACTCGCTCCTTCTGAACCTCGTTGCGGACATACTGGATCTGCTGCTTCACAATGGACTCGGGAGTCCATTCAGGACGACATCCACAGATACCAAAAACGAAGTTCGCAAGGATCTCCTTCCCCAGAGGGGTATGGGAAACTTCGGGATGGAACTGAATACCCCAGATTCTCCCGCTTTTGTCCCTGACTGCAGCGTACTCGCACCCTTCTGTTCGGGCCACGCAGACAAAGTCCTCAGGGATCTCCTTCACACTGTCCCCATGGCTCATCCAGCAGACCATCTCACTTCCCAGACCTTCGAAGAGCCCTCCCCGTTCGAGAACGAAAAGGAGGGCCCTCCCGTACTCCCGGCTCTGAGACCGGATGACCTTCCCTCCCAGGGTACTGACGAGAAGCTGCATCCCGTAGCAGATACCAAGGACTGGCTTTCCGCTTTCGAGGACTCCCTGTGGCAGCCGGGGGGCATTCTCATCGGTGACACTGTAAGGGCTTCCTGAAAGAATGATACCCCGGATTTCAGCATCGGACAGCGAGGGACAACCCCGCATGTGGTATGGCCAGATTTCACAGTACACCTGGAGCTCCCGAATGCGGCGAGCAATGAGCTGAGTGTACTGAGAACCAAAATCCAGAATGACAATCTTATCCATACCCGGCGCTCACCGTCCCATGCCCACACCCTGTTCCCTCTGCAGGTGTTTCCCCTCAGTCCAGATACTCGGTGCCACGACAATTTCGACCTTCTGCATTTCCCGAATATTCCGTGCCCCCAGAGACCCCATGGCCACCCTGAGCGCTCCGACGAGATTCATTGTGCCATCGGTGACCGTACTTGGGCCAAAGAGGATTTCCCGAAGACTCCCCTTAATGCCAACCCTGATGAGCGTCCCACGGGGTAGTGCCGGGTCTGGAGTGGCCATGCCCCAGTGGTGCCCCCGACCGGGAGCTTCCTGGGCGCTGGCCAGAGGCGAGCCAAGCATCACGGCATCTGCTCCACTGGCTATCGCTTTGGCGATATCTCCACCCACCCGCATGCCTCCATCGGTAATCACCGCCACGTACCGGCCGGTGCTCTTCAGGTAATCTTCCCGGGCCGCTGCCACATCCACCGTTGCCGTCACCTGGGGAACACCAATGCCAAGAACAGCCCTCGTGGTGCAGGCAGCTCCGGGGCCAATACCAACGAGAATGCCGCTCACTCCCGCACGCATGAGCTCCAGGGCCACCTCATAGGTGGCACAGTTCCCCACAACCACAGGAACGGGAACCTCCCGACAGAACTTCTCAAGGTCCAGAGCCTGGAGCGAAGAGGAAACATAACGGAGGGTGGTCACCGTGGCCTGAATGACCAGGACGTCAACCCCGGCCTGGATGGCCCTCCTGCCAAGCGTTTCGGCCCGAAGAGGGGTAACGGATACCGCCGCAGGAACATTATGAGACTTAATCTCCTCAATCCGCCGGTCGATGAGCTTCTCCTTAATGGGTTCCTGGTACACCCGCTGGAGCAGCGCAGCAACCTCGTCTTTAGGCCGGGAGATGATTTCCTCAATCACCGCGTAGGGGTCTTCGTAGCGAGTGAATAGCCCCTCGAGGTTCAGGACTCCCAGGGCTCCAAGCTTTCCCAGCTCCACAGCCATACGGGGGTCCACCACCCCATCCATGGCCGCTCCAAGAATAGGAACCTCAAGCCGTACTGATCCGATACTCGTTGAAACGTCTACATCCTTTGGGTCCACCGTGACATTGCCCGGCACAAGGGACACATCATCAAACCCAAAGGTCATCCGCGCCTTTCGGTTTCTCCCCAAAAAGTACTCCATAGGCCTCACCTTTTCTCTATCTCCGTCTCTTCAGCAATAATAACCTCAGTGGTCAACACAAGAGAGGCCACGCTCAATGCGTTCTGCAGAGCTACCCGGACCACTTTGGCGGGGTCCACAATGCCTGCCGCGAACATGTCGGCGAAATCGCCCCGGACCACGTCAAACCCCATATTCCAGGGTTCCGCCCTCATCTTCCCCACTATGAGGGGCCCCTGATATCCAGCGTTTTCGGCAATCTGTCTTGCAGGTTCCTCCAGGGCTTTCCGCACAATCTCCGCTCCTGTGCGTTCCCTCTCAGGAATGGCCTCTACATCGAGCTCCTGAGCAAGATGGAGCAGGGCCGCACCACCCCCGGGGACAATGCCCTCCTCAAGGGCAGCCCTGGCAGCGGCCAGAGCATCCTCAACGCGAAGGCGTTTTTCCTTGAGTTCGACCTCAGTTGGTGCTCCAACCCGGATGACAGCAACCCCGCGGGTGAGCCGCCCCAGACGTTCCTCGAGCTTTTCCCGGTCGTAATCCGAGGTGGATCTCTCAATCTGGGCACGAATCTGCCGGACTCGTTCCTCAATATCCCGCTTTCTCCCCTTTCCCCCGACAATCACCGTGGTATCCCGGGTAACCCGAACCTTCTCTGCCTGACCGAGGAGCTCGAGCGGAACTTTCTCGAGTTTCATCCCCAGGTCCTGGAGAATGACCTGTCCCCCGGTGAGCACCGCAATATCCCCCAGAATTTCTTTTTGCCGTTCTCCAAAAGCAGGCGCCTTGACCGCTGCAACCTGCAGCACTCCCCGGAGCTTGTTGACCACAAGGAGGGCCAAGGCCTCGCCGTCAATCTCCCCCACAATGCAGAGCAGAGGACGACCTGTCTGGAAAACCCGCTCAAGGAGTGGGAGAAGCGTTGCGGCGTTGCGAATCTTGTAATCGGAGATGAGGATGAGGGGACGCTCAAGGAGGACTTCCCCCTTCTCGAGATCCGTCACAAAGTATGGGGAAACAAAACCCCGGTCAAACTGCAGACCCTCGACCACTTCAAGGGTGGTCTCAACACCTTGAGAATCCTCGATGGTTACCACACCGTCTCTCCCTACCCGTTCCAGCGCCTCGGCCACAAGCTCTCCCAGGAACTCGTCTTTTGAAGCCACAGAGGCCACTTGGGCCACGTGCCTTTTCTCCACAACCGGAACGCTCCGTTCCCGAAGTTTCCGCAACACCGCGTCTACGGCTTTCTCCATTCCGCTTCTGAGAAACACCGGGCTGTGAAGGGAAAGGAGGGCCTTCATCCCCTCTTCCACCATTCTCTGAGCCAGAACAACAGCCGTTGTGGTCCCATCCCCCACGACGTCGTTCGTCCTTACCGCAACCTCCCTGAGAATCCTGACGCCCACGTTCTGAAAAGCGTCATGGACCTCGATATCCCGAGCCACAGTGACCCCGTCGTTTGTGACGAGAGGAAGACCCCAGTCCTTCTCAAGGAGCACATTCCTCCCCCGTGGTCCCAGGGTGCGTCGCACCACCCCGGAGAGCGCTTCAATCCCCTCCCGGAGGGCCTGACGGGCTTCGTTACCAAAAAGCAAAGTCTTCGCCACAATGTTCACCTCTTCGTCCTCGTCAAAACGCATGCCAGAATAATACCGCAGAGTATCTCGAGAATTCAACCAGACCCCAGGGAGAGCTGGGGAAGGGGGTCAATCGCCAGAGAATCCCGCCTTCCCCGGAGGAAATGGAAAAGACCACAGGCGGCAATCATCGCCGCGTTATCCGTGCACAGCGCCCGGGATGGGAAAAACACCCGAATCCCCCGTTTCTTTCCCTCTTCTTCCATGACCTCTCGGAGGCGACGGTTCGCCGCCACTCCTCCCCCCACAACGAGCGCTGGACATGCCGTACGCTCCACCGCCAGGAAAGCCTTTTTGACCAGACTGCGAACCACACTCTCCTGGAAAGAGGCCGCAAGGTCCCGAAGGAGACGCTCGTCGCGTTTTTCCTCGGGAGAGAGCTGCGAGAAAAACCTCGCCACAGCGGTCTTTAGACCGCTAAAGCTGAAATCCAGGGTATCCTCATCCTCAAGCCCGCTCCGGAAGAAAAAGCGTTTCCCATCTCCTTCTCTGCTCAGGCGGTCGATCACCGGACCCCCCGGGTACCCGAGGCCAAGAAGCCGAGCTACCTTGTCGTACGCCTCACCGGCGGCATCGTCCCTTGTCCTCCCGAGCAAAACGTAGTTCCCCCAGTCCCGAACGGCAAAAAGCTCGGTATGCCCTCCGGAAACGATGAGTGCCACAAAGGGAGGATTTGCAGAGGGGTTATCGAGGCGTACGGCAAAAAGATGCCCTTCCAGGTGATTGACCGCCACAAGGGGCTTCTCAAGAGCAAAAGCCAGAGCTTTCGCCAGGCACATCCCCATAAGGAGCGACCCTAAAAGCCCCGGTCCCTGGGTCACGGCCACAAGACCGATATCACGGAGGGTGACCCCGGCTTCTTTGAGAGCAGTGTGGAGGATTGCGGGAAGTACCTCAAGATGACGCCTTGAGGCCACCTCGGGAACGATACCCCCAAACGCCCGGTGAACCTCGACCTGACTCGAAACCACATTGGAACGGATTCTGAAATGCCCATCGACCACCGCCACACAGCTATCGTCGCAGCTCGTTTCAATCCCCAGAACCAGAAGTCCTTCGCTCATCCCTTTCCCCCTCAAAATCCTTCCGCATGATGAGCGCGTCCTCTCCATCGGCATAGTACCTCGACCGTACTCCCACCACCCGGAAGCCAAACTTCCGGTAGAGATTCTGGGCCCTGGTATTGCTCACCCGGACTTCCAGAAGCACGTAACGACACCCACAGGCCTGGGCGTACTCAAGGGCGTATCGAAAGAGTCTTTTCCCAAAACCTCTCCCCCGGTACCGGGGGTGGATGGCAAAGGTTGTAACGTGCCCCTCTTCCCACAGAATCCAGAGGCCGATGTACCCGATGACCCTGCCCTCAAAAAGCGCTACGAAATACGAGGCGACTTTGTTCGAAAGCTCGGTGAGGAAGAGCGAATACGACCAAGGTTGAGAGAAGGACCGCCGCTCAATTGCCACCACATAGGGCAGGTGGTGCGTCCGCATTTCCACAATCCGAAAATCACCGTTGTCAACGAGAACCTTATCGTCCGAAAACCCTGGATCCATAGAGGGGCAATATGGTAAAGACGTTCTCAAAACTCCCCCTCTCCCCACGCTCCCGGGACAGCGCCACAAGCTCAAGGGGGTTGGGAACTGCAAGATCGGGGTGGAGACACGAAAGACCAGCTTTCCCAAACTCCTCGGAGAGGTCTTCCCAGGGAGTCACAACCAGAACGCCCGTCCTCTCCGCGTACCGAGCAACGAATTCCTCCGGAGAACCTACTCGGGGTGGAGCGGCAAGGCGGGTCGAGGGAAAGGGGAATTCAGACCAGAAAATCTCTCCTTTCCGGTGGAAAATCACCGGAACAATAATCTCGAAGGACGAAGCCACGTGGAGCCTCCGGGCCTGACTCGCCAGAAGCTCAAGAACCGAGAACCCCAGAAGAGGTACCTGGAAAGCATAGGCTAGGCCCTTCGCAACCATGTTGCCAACCTTAACTCCAGTGAACGACCCAGGACCAAGACCGACGAGAATGCACTCCAGGCGCTCCCTCAGTAAGAAGCGGTCCTGTATCACCCTGAGGTACTCTAAAAGCAGGAGGGAATGCTCCATCCTCGTATAGTGGACCACCTGGAAAAGGACCTTTTCCCCCTCCACGGCGGCCACCCCAAGCCAGGGAGTGCTGCTGTCAAGGGCAAGAATCATCCCCCACCACCCGAATGGGTAACCCGGATATGCCGTACACACTCGTCGACAATGCCAATCTGCACCCAGAAAAACGGAGGAGGGAAAAAGTGAAGGAACTTCTCTCCCCACTCCACCACCACGATGCCCCCTCCCTCCAGGTATTCGGAAAAACCAAGATCCACGACCTCTTCCCACTTGCTCAGGCGGTAGCAATCCATGTGGTACAGAGGACAGGGCTTCCCGGAATACTCGTGAACCAGGGAAAACGTTGGACTGCGCACCTCATTTTCCGGTATCTCCAGAGCCTGGGCCATACCCTTGACGAAAACCGTCTTCCCCGCTCCAAGTTCTCCGGAAAGGAGAACAAGGACAGGGGGCCTGCAGAACTCAAGGACGAATTCTCTCCCCCGCCTTTTCGTCTCCTCAGGGCTTTCGGTCCACCAGAACGCCACTTCCCTCATCAGACGAACACGCGATGACGTATCCTTCCGAAGCTGCAGAGGACCTCATGGGGAATTGTCTTTCCCCGGCGCGCAATCTCTTCAACCCGTATCTCCTCCTCACCATCCCTCCCGATAAAGGTGACCACATCCCCCTTCTCCACTCCCTCAATGTGGGTCACATCGACCATCACCTGGTCCATGGAGATCGTCCCGATGACCGGGGCTCTTTTCCCGCGAACCAGAACCTCGAGATTGTTGGAAAGGACCCGGAAGAGCCCCTGGGCGTACCCCAGGGCGACAACCGCCACTTTCGACACCCGCGAGGTCACGAACGTCCCCCCATAACCCACCCG
Organism: Candidatus Caldatribacterium sp. SIUC1; assembly: GCF_051549785.1. GTDB lineage: Bacteria > Atribacterota > Atribacteria > Atribacterales > Caldatribacteriaceae > Caldatribacterium. The sequence goes on from NZ_CP189974.1 coordinate 1,866,341, forward strand.
GAAACCAGGGGGGAGAACCTTGACGAGCTTCACCCGGGCCCGGACACTGGTGACGGGCTTCAGACCAAGCGATTTTGCGAGTTCTGGTTCCCCGTTTGGGGATACCCCGAAAAGAGCAATACCGATCCGGTTCAGCGCAAGCCGCATGTGGGGGAATGCGAGAAAGGCCGCGCTATTCGCGCAGTGGTACTCCAGGGATTTCCCCCAGAACCCCCAGCGCTTCAGGAAAGCCAGAAATTTCTGAAATTGCCACTCTGTGTACTCCGGATCTTTCTCGGCGCTTGAGAAATGCGTCATCACACCGCACAGAGTAACGGCAGGCGAAAGGAACATTCTCTCAAGGAAATCACGGGTAAAGTTGCAGGGAAGGCACCCCAACCTCCCCATCCCGGTGTCTACTTTCAAGTGAAAGCGGGCAGTCTTTCCCTGCCGCCCTGCAGCCTTGACCAGGCTCTCGAGCTCCTCTTTCTGCGAGACAACGGGAACGAACCCCTCAGCAACGATGACCTCAGCCTCCCAGGGGAAAAACCCCCCGAGGATGTAGATATCACCCTCAACACCGGACCTTTTGAGATCGAGGGCTTCCTCTAAAGAAGCCACGCCGAATTTCCGAAGGCCCAGCGAGGAAAGCAGGGTAGCAGTAGCCACCCCATGGCCGTAGACCTGGGATTTCACCACCCCCATGATGTCTCCCCGGGGAGAGGCCAGCTGTCTGAGCACCAGGAGGTTATGGGCAAGATGTTCCCGAGAAATCTCCATCCAGAAATGAAAGCTCCCATGTTCCATCTTCTACCACCTTTCGTGCCGCATCAAGGCGTTCGGCAATCTCATGGGCGACAATGGAGGTTCTCCCTTCCCTGCGCAGGATGTCTCCCGAAAGCCCGTGGAGAAACACCCCACAGAGCGCACCGCTTATTGCATCAAGACCCTGTGCCATCAACCCACCGATGAGTCCTGCCAGAACGTCTCCGCTTCCTGCTGTAGCCAGAAGCTCGTTCCCTGTGGGGTTCACGAAGATCTCCCCCCTGGGGCTTACCACGAGAGTCCCCGGCCCCTTAAGGACCACGACGCATCCGAAAAAAGCAGCGATATCCAGGGCAGCCTGCACCTTCCACTCGCTGACCTCCTGTACGGGCCTGGCCAGAAGGCGAGCCGCCTCGCCCACGTGAGGCGTCACAACCCACTCGACGAGTTTCCCCTCCCACCGCTTGCGATGTTCGGCGATAACGTTCAGCGCATCGGCATCGAGCACACCCTTTGCCGAAGTGTGTTCAAGGAACTGCTCTAAGAAACGCCGCACCCCTTCACTCACCCCAAGACCCGGCCCGACCACAACACCTGAAACCTTCCGGGCCTCAAATCCCTGGAGCACCGCCTCAACGTCGTGTTCCCCATAGCTCCAGTCAGGACGTGCCGAAGACGCAAGAGTCACCCCCACAACCTCAGGGAGGCTGGTTCGCACCGCCAGAGAAAGCTCTGCAGGCAAAGGCCACACCACCATGCCTGCACCACTCCGATAGGCTCCCTGAGCAACCAGCATCCCCGCACCGAGCATGGCCGAAGACCCGGCAACAACCCCTACCACACCGGCAGAAATCTTGTGGGTTGACCACGACCGCCGGGGAAGAAGGACACGGACATCCGAAGGAAGCACCAGGTACCCATCGGCCTTTTCGTTCCCCCCAAAGGACAGGGGTATACCGATGGGGTACACTCTGATTCTTCCCGCATACGCTCTTCCCGGATACAGGACAAGGCCCCTCTTGAGAAAACCAAAGGTCACCGTGAGATCCGCCCGTACCGCCTCGCCGAGAACCCGCCCGTCGCTGGCGTCTACCCCGGAAGGGACGTCAACAGCCACGACGAACTTCCTCGTCACCGCATTGATACACCGAATCACCTCCCGGTGTATTCCCTCGACTTCCCGGGCAAGACCCGTCCCAAAGAGGGCATCGACAATCAGGGTGTCCTCCTCAAGCCGAACATCGCCAGAAGAGGAAACCACCTGCACAGGAAGGTCGAGTTCTTTAAGGACGGCGTAATTGTACTGGGCGTCTCCTCTGAGGTTCTCCGGAGAACCCACAAGGTACACCCTGGGGGGATTCTCGGGATGCGCCACGAAAAGGTGGCGGGCCACCACCATCCCATCGCCTCCGTTGTTCCCTGTCCCGCACACGATGGCTACCCGTCGCAGCGATGGTCTTTCCCGCAGGATAGAGAGCGCCTCAGACGCCACCGCCCTTCCGGCATTTTCCATAAGCAAAAGGGTCCTCAGGCCAAAGCGTTCACAGGCGCTTTTCTCCCGCTCCTGCATGGTCTTCGCTGTGACAAGCTCAATCACTGCCTTTCCCTCCCCCGACGATTCCCACCGCCACCGCGACGACCACATCCCGCGAGTGCGAGAAAGAAAGACTGATTCTCCGGAACACCTCGCCACCCTGCGCCACAAAAACTCGTGGCTCTCCCGTGGACGTGTGGAGAATCGTGATATCCCGGAAGCCCAGAGAATATCCCCGCTGCAGGAAGAGCTTCTTCACCGCCTCCTTGCTGGCAAAGAGTGCCGCGACCCCTTCCTGCCACCTCCTCATCCCCTTCCCCCGGTAGTAGGCGAGTTCCTCTGGGGAAAAGAGGCGCTGGAGGAACCGTTCACCAAAGAGGGAGAGAACCCGGGCAATCCGTGCAATCTCCACCACGTCAACGCCTACGAAAGCCCCACCGTCGCTCACGAAGCGGCTTCTCTCTCTTTCCGTGCCTTCTCAATAATGGCCTCCGCTATCTGAGGTGGAACCTCCTCGTAGTGGGAGAACCTCATGATGAACGAACCCCGTCCCTGGGTGATGGAACGGAGGTCAACGGAATACCGGAAAAGCTCAGCAAGCGGGACCAAAGCCTTAATTTTCTGGTAGCCATCCTCAGGTTCCATGCCCAGAATCTTCCCCCGGCGAGCGTTGAGGTCCCCGATAACATCCCCCATGTTCTCCTCGGGCACCGTCACCTCAACACTCATGATGGGCTCAAGGAGCACCGGATTGGCCTCCTGGGCTCCCTTCCGGAACGCCATGGAACCAGCGATCTTGAAGGCCATGTCTGAGGAGTCCACCGGATGATACGACCCATCGTAGACGGTTACCCGCACGTCCACCACTGGGTACCCCGCAAGGACTCCTTCCTGCATGGCTTCCTGCACACCCTTTTCCACTGCAGGAATGTAGTTCTTCGGGATCACACCACCCACGATTTTGTCAACGAATTCGAACCCCTGTCCCCGGGGAAGCGGCTCAAGTTCAAGCCAGGCATGGCCATACTGCCCCCGACCTCCCGACTGGCGTTTGTACTTTCCCTCGGCACGGGCCGTCTTCTTGATGGTCTCCTTGTAAGGAACCCGGGGAACCGAGAGGGCGACCTCTACACCGAACTTGCGCTTCATCTTTTCTGCTAGAACATCAAGGTGAATGTCCCCGAATCCGTAAACGATATCCTCTTTGGTATCTGGTTCTCGCTGCACCCTGAGTGTAGGGTCCTCTTCGAGCATGCGGCTCAGAGCCTGGCTGATTTTCTCCTCGTCTGCTTTCCCCACAGGCCGTATAGCCGCCATGTAGTTCGGCTCAGGGTACTCAAGGGGTGGAAAAACAATGGGGTGTTCCCGATCCGAGAGGGTATCGCCAGTGAAAACTTCGGTCACCTTGGCCACAGCCGCGATGTCTCCCGCTCTGACCTCCTTCAGAGGTTCCTGCGACTTTCCCCGAATGAGGAGGAGCTGCCCCACCTTTTCTTCCACATCCCGGGAGGCATTGTACAGCCGGGCATCTGCCGAGAGTTTCCCCGAATAGACCCGGAAAAAGGCAATCTTCCCCACGTACGGGTCGCTCAGAACCTTAAAGACAAAGGCCGAGAAAGGAGCGTCCTCACGACAGGGTCGTTCTTCCTCTTCCTGGGTTCTGGGGTTCTTCCCCTTTACCGGCGGGCGGTCAAGAGGGCTTGGGGCAAATTCCACGAGAAAGTCCGCTAAAGCAGTGACTCCCTTATTCTCCAGGCCCGAACCACAGAGAACCGGGAAAATCTTTCGCTCAAGTGTGGCCTTTTTGAGGGCTTCCCGGAGCTTTTCCGGTGGAATCCCCTGACCGTCAAGGTAGAGATTGAGGAGTTCGTCATCGGTCTCCGCAACGTTTTCCAGAAGCTCCTCCCGCCACGTTCTGGCCTCGTCTTCAAGCTCTCCAGGTATTTCCCCCTCCCGAACCGTCTTCCCGTCACCCTCGAAGTACAAGGCCTTCATGGTCAGAAGGTCTACAAGGCCCCGGAAAGCGCTCTCCTTGCCGATGGGGAGGAAAACCGGGGTCGCCTTGGGGGTGAACTTCTTGCGGATGTTCTCCAGAACACCGTAGAAATTGGCACCCTCCCGGTCCATACGGTTCACCAGGAAGAACACCGGGAGGTTCTCCCGCTTCAGGTAGTCCCATGCCTTCTCGGTACCAACCTCAACGCCGGACACCGCGCAGAGGAAAATCACCCCGCTGTCCACTGCCCGAAGCGCCCCGATGACGTTCCCCAGAAAATCCATGTACCCCGGGGTATCTATGAGATTGACCTTGCAACCCTTCCACTCAAAGGGCAGGATCGAAAGGTCGATGGACAGTCCGCGTCGAATCTCCTCGGGTTGCCAGTCAGAGACCGTGTTGCCTTCCTCAACTCTGCCCCGCCGTGTCATCACCCCTGCGTTGAAAAGCAAGGCCTCGGAAAACGTGGTTTTTCCCGCTCCCGCATGGGAGAAGAATCCAATGTTCCGGATGTCCCCACTTTTGAAATCCTTCAAACGCAACTCCTCCCTTCTTGCATCATGGCCTGCGCTCTTCTTTGAGAATATATCATACGATGCCTTCACTCAGCAAAAAGAAAAAAAGGCTCAGAGCAAAAAGCAGGGCGAAAAGCTTGGTCTTCCAGTCGTGCCAGAAAAGCCTTTCAAGCAGTTCCCGGAGAAGCCTCACAGTCTTCGATATAGGATTTTGAGCATTCTCTTGAGCGTTCCTGCCTCGATATCCCACGCCATCCTCCCGTGCACCGCAAGGGAGATCTTCCCCGTCTCCTCAGAAATCACAATGGCCAGGGCGTCCGTCTGCTCGGTCACCCCGAGGCCAGCCCGATGACGGGTGCCGATTTTTCGTCGCGCTTCCACCTGTTCAGCCAGGGGAAGGATGCACCCGGCAGCGACAATCTTGTTCTCCCGAACGACCACTGCTCCGTCATGCAGGGGAGAGTCGGGAAGGAAAATAGAGAAGAGCAACTCCGGCGAAAAAAAAGCGTCCACCAGGACACCGGTCTGGATGAAGTCCCGGAGGCTGTTCGTCCTCTCAAGGACAACCAGCGCACCGATCTTCTTCCGCGAGAGCGTCTGACACGCCAGGGCAAGGTCCTCAATGAACTTCGCACGACCCTCCTCATTGGTGTTCCGTTCAAGCAGGACATGGTGGTACAGGCGGTTCATGTAATTCCTGCGCAACTCCGGCTGGAGAATGAGCAACATTGTTCCCACGTAGACGAAAAGACACAAGCGCCAGAAAAGGCGGAGCTCCCCCAGGGTGAGAAGATTCGAGACCCCCGCGGCGATGAAAAGAACCATGAGAGAACGGACGGGCAGAAAAAGCGGGGTTCCTTTCACCCACCTGAGGAACTGATACGAAAAATAGTAGAGCACCCCTATTTCCACCACGTACTTCAGAAAGCCTGGGAGCAAGAGACTGTTTCCCTCCGGGCCTCAAAGCAGGAGGCTCAAAATGGCCTTCTGGGCATGGAGCCTGTTCTCCGCCTCGTCAATCACTACAGAATGTGCTCCATCAATGACCTCATCGGTGATCTCCTGTCCCCGGTGCGCAGGCATGCAGTGCATGACGATGGCCTCGGGGGAAGCAAGGGCGAGCAACTCATTGTTCACCTGGTAGGGCCAGAAGAAGGACAACCGTTCCTCAAGCTCTTGCTCTTTCCCCATGCTGGCCCACACGTCGGTGTATACCACATCTGCCCCCAGAACAGCCTTTCTCGGGTCAACCTCGTAGACAATCTCTGCTCTGCTCTTCTGTGCCTCTCTCTGAGCCCAGTTCCAGATTTCCCAGGAAGGCCGGTACCGCTCAGGAGTGCACACAGTTAGGGAAAGACCAAGACGCGCAGCAGCAACAATCCACGAGTGGCAGACGTTATTCCCGTCGCCCACAAAAACAATCTTGACGTTGAGCGTTCCCTTCTTCTCCTGCACCGTGAGCAGGTCCCCCAGCACCTGGCAGGGATGGTGGAGGTCGGAGAGACCGTTGATCACCGGAACCCCGGCGTATCGGGCCATCTCAAGGACCGTCTCGTGAGCAAAGGTGCGGACCACAATGCCGTCCACCATCCTCCCGAGAACCAGCGCAACATCCTTCACGGCTTCGCGCTTACCAAGACCCACTTCCTGGGGACCGAGGTAAAAGCATTCTCCACCGAGCTGCCGCACCGCCACCTCAAAGGATACCCGGGTACGGAGGGAAGGCTTTTCAAAAAGCAGGGCAACGATTTTCCCTCCAAGGACACTGAATCTCTCACCCAGCGTCCACCGCTTCTTCAGGTCCAAAGCAACCTCAAGGAGATAAAGAATCTCCTCCCGCGAGAAATCCGCGAGATCCAGAAAGTGACGTCCCCGGAATGCCTGCGTCATGTTCTCCCCTCTCCCATTTTCTCCCGGTAAACCTTTTCCACGTACGGAGAGAGAAAAGCCCGCAAAACGGCTCCATACCCGGCACGAAACGATACCACATCGCCGACCCGGTACGGTCGCTGACTCTCTTCGACATCAAGCACAAGGTAATTGCTTGTAGCCCCCACTATTGTAACATGTTCGTCGTCGAAATATAACTGATCCTCATCAACGTCCTGCTTCCCCAGTGCAACGAGAATCCTCCTGCGGGGACCAGAAGACCGCAGAACACACTGCCTGCCGAAAGCGTCATACCCCAGGGCCTTCCCCTGAAGGGGTTCCTTGGCACGCACCTCCACAACCTCGGCCAGGATCGCAAAAGCCCCCTGCTTCAGCCAGGGAATGTCCCTTTTCCTGCTGATGTCGCTGCCAAAAAGCAGGGCTTCTCCAAAACGCACCTCATCCACTCCTTCAAGAGGTCTTCCCTCCTCCCAGAGGGAGAGAAAGGTTGTCCCTCCTACGGAGAGAACAACCTCCTTCTGGAGTTCCTCTGCAAAAAACCCCTTCACCCTCAGGAGCCTTTCGACCACCTCCCGGTCGGGGAGGACGCCGCTCAAACAGGCAAGGGTCGTGGCAATGCCCCGCAGGGAAACCCAGAAAAGACGCCGCAGCACCTCGAGAGTCTGGGGGAGTTCCTCAAAGAGAAACCCTTCCCGCCCATCCCCTCCTTCCACCGCGAGGACCACCGAGGAAGGCCTCCTTGTTCTTCGGGCTACGGCCTCGAGGTTTTCCAAGACCTCAACGTGAGAGACAAAGGGAGAAATGCCTTGTTCGCTGAGGATTTCAAGCTCCCAGGACATGGGAAGACGAATGAGGAAGAGTTCCGCGTGGGATCCGAAGAGACGGCGAAGACGCAGGAGGTTTGGGAGGTTAGAGTCAGCAAAACTCGAAAAGCCGAGATCCCAAAGCATCCGGGCAAGAACGGGATCGGCCAGAAACCCCTTGGTCACGATGACAGGGTGGACGTTCCAGAGGGAACACCTTTCTCGAAGAATACAGGCATTCTCTCTCAGAACATCAAGGTCAATTTCCAGACGAGGATACAAAACGAGGCCACCTCAAAAAACGAACTGGGGGTACCTGAAAGGTACCCCCCCGTCGCATCACCGTTTGGAGAACTGGAAGCGAGCACGAGCTGCCCGTTGACCGTACTTCTTGCGCTCTTTCATTCTGGGGTCTCTGGTCAGAAGCCCCGCCTTCTTGAGGATACTCCGCAGGTTCTCGTCCACAAGGAGCAGAGCTCGGGCAACGCCGTGCGCCAGGGCTCCAGCCTGGCCGCTCAAACCTCCCCCCGAAACCCGGGCTTCAACGTTGAAGCGGGCCTCCGTTCCCGTCAGCACGAGCGGCTTTCGCACAAGGACCTGCCAGGCCAGCCGGGGGAAGTATTCTTCAAGGCTTCGCCCGTTTACGGTGATTCTCCCCTCCCCCAGGGTCAGCCAGACCTTGGCCACTGAAGTCTTTCTTCTCCCCGTTGCGTAGTACTTTACGGCCACACTCACCATCATTCACTCCCTATAGGCAGCGGAATCGGATTCTGCGCGCTGTGGGGGTGAGAAGGACCACGGTAGACCTTGAGCTTACGGATGATTCTGCGACCCAGGCGATGATGGGGAATCATTCCCCACACCGCTCTCCGGATGACCTCTTCGGGTCTCCGTGAAAGCAGCGATCTCAGCGTCTCCTCCTTCAACCCTCCCGGGTACCCACTGTGCCGCCGGTATAGCTTCTGGTCGAGCTTCTTTCCCGTTACCCGGACTTTCTCGGCGTTGACTACGATCACATAGTCCCCGACGTCAAAGAAGGGGACGTAGATGTTCTTGTGTTTGCCCATCAAGACAGTGGCAATACGAGAAGCCAGCCGACCAAGGGTCTGGCCTTCTGCATCCACAACGTACCACTTCTTCTCAATGCTCTTGAGTGACGGAACGTACGTTCTCTCCTGCATCGTTCTTCTCCCCCAGCGTAGTCAAGACAAACTGAATTTTAGAGAAGTGCAAGGGAGTTGTCAAGAAAAGGGCGAAATTTTCCTTTCAACCCGGGAATCCTCCTGTTCTGGCGGCAACCTCATGCATCAGGTCCCTGAGCTGGAAATAGCTCCGAACATAGCGGTCGTAGTAGAAGAGGTAAATTTCGTGGTTTTCCCGGTTGGGGTAAATCTGTCCGGAAATCTGCACCATTTTCAGGGTAGCCTCGGGGATGCTATCGTAGAACCCGACGCCCACAGCGGCGTAAATAGCGGTTCCAAGAGTACTCGCCTCCTCCACCGTTGTGAGGTAGATGGGGATATTAGTGACATCGGCGTGAATCTGTAACCAGAGCCTGCTTCGCGCTCCTGCCCCGCTTGCGTACATTTCCTCAACCTCGAATCCCGACTGAGCAAGGGTCTTGAGGATGTGATACGTCCCGTAGGCAGTTCCTTCATAGATTGCCCGGAGCACGTGGGCCTTAGTGTGACTCAGAGACAGCCCCCAGAGGGCTCCCCGGGCGAGGGGGTCCTGATAAGGACTGCGGTTCCCCTGGAAGTAATCAAGGAGTACCAGACCATCGGAACCAGGAGGAATCTGAGCAACCATCCTGTCAAGAAGAGCAAAGAGGTCCTCACCCAGCTCGCAGGCCCGGGCACACTCCTCTTGAGCAAAGTTGTCCATAAACCACTTGATCACCGAACCCGTGGAGCTCTGCCCTCCCTCAAGAATCCAGAGGTTCGGGAGCACCGCCCCATAGTAGGGACCCCAGATACCCGGACTGAAAATGGGCCGTTCTGAGACGGCCAGGTGACACGTCGAGGGGCCAACAACCATGGCCAGACGCTGGGGATGCACCACGTCAAGCCCCACCATCGCCGCATAGGCATCGATGCCGCCCTGGATGACCGGAGTTCCCGGAACAAGACCAAGCTCATAGGCGGCCCGCTTGGTCAGCTCGCCCACCTTTTCACCAACCGGGACGAGTTCCCTCGGCCACTTTTGCAGGAGCTCTTCAAAATGGAGATCCCGCAAAAGAGCCACTGGCCATCCTCCCTCCGTGGGACAGTAGTTCCACTTGCAGATGGCGTTGTTGAGGGAGGTGACCCAGCGGTCAGTGAGCTTAAACATAATCCAGTTCTGGGCCTCCACGATGTAGTCGGCGTTAACGAAGATATCTGGGAGGTTCTCCTTGAGCCACAGAGCCTTGGGGATCATCCATTCCGGCGACTCATGACCGCCAGCATACCGGAGAAGCGGGTTCTTCGTGGCGTTGATGCGTTCGGCCTGGTCAAAGGCTCGCACATCCATCCACATGATAGCCCGGTACTTAGGGTTTCCGAACCGGTCCACCGGCAGCACCGTGCAGGAACTTGCGCTGACACTCAGCGCAGCGACGTCTTCAGGGCGCACCTCGCCCTCAAAGAGACAGCGTCGCACTGTATCCTGAATCCCCTTCCACCAGTCCATGGGATCCTGCTCGGCCCACCCTGGACGGGGATGGTAGCTGGGATAGGAGTAGAACGAGAGTGCCACCACATTTCCCCGTGCGTCGAAAATCCCACTCCGGAGTCCCTGAGTCCCCACGTCAATACCAAGAAAGTACGGGGGTTTCGCGTTGGCCACCTGACAAAACCTCCTTATTCTTCCCGCTCCCTATGGTACAATGGGCTTGTGGAAACGGTGCGCTTTCTTGCGGACTGCATGCTGGGGAAACTCACACGGTGGTTACGAATCCTGGGCTACGACGTCACCTACTTCCGCAACATGGAGGACAGAAAGCTCCTCGCCATTGCCCGCCTGGAAGGAAGGATCCTCCTCACGAAAGACAGAGCCCTTGCCGCTTCTGGAAAAGAGTCGGCATACTACGTGAAAGCGAACACCCTCCCTGAACAGCTCCTTGAGCTCAAGCAAGCCTTCGGGTTATCCTTCTCCCTCCCCCCTCGCTGTCCCTTCTGCAACAAAACCCTTGAGGAAATCCCTCCCGAGGAAGCCAGAAAGAGCCTCCCCCTTTTCGTCGCCCTGAGCTTCACAACTTTCAGGCGCTGTCCCTCCTGCCAGAGAACCTTCTGGCCAGGAACTCACTGGCAGAGCATACACAGGCTCTGCCAGGAGTTCCTGGGAGAGTCTCCCTCATTTATCCAGGAGGACCTCAACTCCAGGTAGAGGACGGCCCTCAACAAACTCCAGAGAGGCCCCTCCACCGGTGGAAATGTGGGTGATTTTGTCCTCCACACCGGCCTTTTTTATGGCCGCTACAGTGTCACCACCGCCCACAACCACAACGGCCCCGCTTTCTGCGACTTTCCTGGCAATTTCTATGGTTCCCCGGGCAAAGAGGTCAACCTCAAAAAGACCCAGGGGACCATTCCAGAAGATGGTCCTGGCCTCCCGAATGTACCGTCCAAATTTCTCCACGGTTTTCGGACCAATGTCGTACCCACCCATGTCCGGGGGGATTTTGTCCCAGTCGACGATTTTCGTTTCCACTCCCTCTTTACCCTCCGGAGCAACCACAAAATCCTCGGGGAGCTCAAACCGCACACCCCGGGCTTTTGCAGCCTCAAGAATCCCCCGAGCTTCTTCAATCATCGCCTCTTCAAGAAGGGATTTCCCAACCTCATACCCCATGGCCTTGATGAAGGTGTAGGACATACCCCCTCCCACAAGGAGGACATCCACCTTTTCAAGGAGCTTTCGCAGGACCCCGATTTTGCTTGAGACCTTTGCTCCTCCAAGGATGGCAAGGAAGGGACGAACGGGATTATTGAGCTTCTCCCCCAAGGCCTCGAGCTCTTTCTCCATAAGGAATCCGGCGTAAGCCGGGAGGAAACGCGCCACTCCAGCTGTTGAGGCATGAGCTCGGTGGGCTGCCCCAAAAGCGTCGTTCACGTAGATATCGGCGAGTTCTGCCAGGGCCCGGGCAAAGTTCTCGTCGTTGGCCTCCTCCTCGGGATAGAACCGAATGTTCTCAAGAAGCAGCACGTCCCCGTCTTTGAGCTGGGCCACCGCCCGCTTGACCTCTTCCCCAATGCAGTCGTCGACCTTGACGACCTTCCGACCCAGAAGCTCTTCAAGACGCCGGGCAATGGGATCCATCCGGAGCTCGTCTTTGGGTTTCCCTTTTGGCCGGCCAAGATGGGAAACGAGGATGACCTTTGCTCCACGCTCGACGAGGTACTTAATGGTGGGCAGGCTCTCCACAATTCTCGTGTCATCGGTGATGTTGCGGTTTTCATCAAGGGGCACGTTGAAATCCACCCGTACCAGAACCCTCTTTCCTCGCAGCTCTCCTTCCGGAATATCCCGTATGGTCTTTTTATTCACCCTTCGCCACCTCCATTCACTTGGTTTCAAGGAACGCCTGAAGCACCCGGACTCGATTCACTACACCTACCACCCGTCCCTCCTTCACCACGGGGATAAGGTCAAAGCCTGTTGTCTGCAAAAGTTCCAGAGCGTCCTCAACGTCATCCTCTGCGGCAAGGTAATCCACGTCTTCGGTCATGAATTCAGATACTTCCCGTCTGGCAAACTCCCGGAGCTTTTCCCGGATGGCGCTCATAAGGTTCCCAAAAAGAGGAGCTTCCTTCTGGGCTTCCTCAAGGAGCTGCTGAAAGAACGTCTGAGCCGAAAAGTACCCGATGAGCCTCTGTTCAAGGTCCACCACAGGGACACCGCTGACCTTTCGTCGAATCATGAATTGTATGACATCACCCACAGTGTCGAAATCGCTAACCGTGGGAACTTCAGAGAGCATGATTTCTTCTACCAGCACTGCCATTCCCCCTCGGCTACCAGTATATCCTCCGATACGTCCTTGAGGCTATAATTTTACACCACAATGCTCCAGTTACAAACCCGCTGACGTGAGCAAACCAGGCAATGCCCCCGTAGCCAGGAAACCCCAGAGAAACTATAGCATAGAACATCTGAAGGAGCATCCAGAACCCCAGGAAAACCACCGCAGGGACATAGAGGAACTGAACGAAGAAACCCCAGAACACCACGGTGAGAATCCGAGCTCGTGGGAAAAGGAGAAAGTACCCACCCATCACACCGGCGATGGCCCCACTTGCCCCGACCGTGGGCAGAAGAGAAGAGGGGAAGGCAAGAGCATGCGAAAGACCAGCTGCAAAGCCACATCCAAGGTAGAAGAGGAAGAACTGCCACCGGCCGAGGAAGTCCTCCACGTTGTTGCCAAAAATCCAAAGATACCACATGTTAGAGAGAAGGTGGAAGAAACTCCCGTGGAGGAAGATGGAGGTCAGAAGGGTGAGGAGGGGAGGAACGGAAAACCCGTGGAGGAGCTGGGTCTTTCCCCAGAGGAACGCGGGGACCAGGCCTGCCTGGAAGAAGAACAACTCCCGGGCAGGCCCAAGGCTCACCTCGTAGAGGAACACCGCTGTATTCACCAGAATAAGTGCCACCGTCACCACCGGGAAGCGGCGGGTCGGCAGCTCATCGCGAATCGGAATCATGGCTTAAAAATAGTGCACTCTCCACACAAAGTCAAGCAGCTTCAGACTTCCCTGAAGCTCGGGGTTACTTTGCTGAGGAGTGCCGGCGCTTTCCCCCGTGCAGCAAATCCTGTAGAGGAGAGGCCGCTCTGCGAGCGAAAACCTCTGCAAGCATCTGGTGCAAAAGCAGAAATCCCGAGGACGAAGGGTACAGTCGCCCATCCTCCTCAAGGAGAAGTCCTTCAGCCACAAAAGCCGAAAGGAGGTTCAGCAAATCCTGATTCCTGAAGGAATACACAAGAGAAAGAGGAATACCCTGGCGTGTTCGAAGAAGAAGGAGAAAATCCTCAAAAATCTTTTCCTCCTGAGAGAGTTCTTCTTCAAAGACGATGGGGCATCTCCCATCCTTAAGAGCCTTCCGGTATCCCCGGAGGGTTTCGGCATTCTTCTGCCTCTTCCCTCCAACGTGCGACCAGCTCGAAGGCCCAAGTCCCAGGTACTCTCCGTTCTTCCAGTACAAGAGGTTATGCTGGCACTCATATCCCGGGCGGGCGAAATTCGAAACTTCATAGTGAACGTACCCTGCTGCAGCGAGCTGTTCTTCGGCAAATCGAAAAAGGTAAGCCTGCTTGTCACAAGGAGGGAAAAGACGGCAATGGCGACGGAAAAAAGAGAAAAGGGGGACCACAGGACTCAGGGTCAGGTTGTACACAGAGATATGGGGTGGGGCATACCGGAGGGCCTCCGAGAGGTCCTCTCCCCAGCTATCAAAGTCCTGGAGAGGAAGGCCATAGATGAGGTCGATGTTCCAGTTCTCCCACCCGCTTGCCACAACCTTCTGGAGTGCCCTGTGCAGAGTTTCTGGGGACGCGGACCGACCGAGGAGGAAGAGATACCGGGGGGCAAAGGACTGCACACCGAGGCTCAGGCGCAGGATTCCGGCTTCCCTCCACTCAAGAAGCCGCGTTTCGGTAACGGTTTCGGGATTCACCTCAAGGGTGACCTCAAGCGGGAAGGAGAGAGCAAAGTACGACCGGAGTTTTCTGAGGAAATCTCCAAAAAGCGATGGGGCGAGAATCGACGGAGTTCCTCCGCCGAAGTAGACGCTGCAAACTTTTCTCCCTTCAAGCCGGAGGGCGTGGACCTTAAGCCAGAGTTCCTCACAGAGAAGGGAGAAGAACTCTTCTCCCTCCCCCCTGAAGGGATAGGAAACGAAGTCACAGTATGAACATTTTCGGAGGCAGAAGGGGATGTGGACATAGAGACCGAGTTCCTTCATGAACCCGTCTTGAGAACCGCAAGAAAGGCTTCCTGAGGAATACGGACCTTCCCGATGGCCTTCATCCGCTTTTTCCCTTCCTTCTGCTTTTCAAGGAGCTTCCGTTTCCGCGTGACGTCCCCACCGTAACACTTCTGGAGCACATCCTTTCGGAGAGCCGGAATATCTTCCCTTGCGATGACCCTTCCACCAATGGCAGCCTGAATCGACACCACAAAGAGCTGGCGCGGGATAATCTCCTTGAGTTTTCCCACAAGTTCCCGGGCGCGGTAATACGCGTTCTCCTGACAGGAGATGAACGAGAGCCCGTCAACCCGTTCTCGGTTGACCAGAATGTCCACCCGCACAAGATCAGCCGGGCGGTACCCGGCAAACTCGTAGTCAAAACTCGCATAGCCCCGGCTCACCGCTTTCAGGCGGTCGTAGAAATCAAGGAGAATCTCGGCCATGGGGAGCTCGTAGGTGAGGAGCACGGTTCTCTCATCGAGGAACAGCATGTCCCTAAACACTCCTCTCCGGGACTGACAGAGCTCCATGACGCCGCCGATGTACTGTGAGGGCACGACAATCTTTGCCGTGATGTAGGGTTCTTCGGCCATCTCGATTTCCCCGGGGGAGGGGAAATCCTTCGGGGAACGAACCTCAAGCACCTCTCCCCTTTTCGTCAGCACCTGGTACACCACATGGGGTGCCGTGGCCACAACCTCTATACCGAACTCCCGTTCAATCCGCTCCTGCACAATCTCCATGTGGAGGAGCCCCAGAAACCCGCAGCGGAATCCGAAACCCAGAGCCTCCGAGAAGTCCGGTTCAAAGACCAGCGATGCGTCGTTGAGCTGGAGCTTCTCTAAGGCTTCCTTCAGGTTTTCGTAGCTCTCGTACTCCACGGGGTAGAAGCTGCAAAACACCATGGGTTTCACTTTCCTGTACCCTGGAATCGGCTGGGGAGCTGGTCGGGTTGCCGAGGTGATGGTGTCACCAACCCTGCTATCCTGGATGTTCTTCATGTTGCAGGCGATGTACCCAACCTCTCCCGGACCAAGAGATTCGACTTCCTGCATGTCGGGAGTGAACACGCCAACACCCGTCACCTCAAACTCCTTCCCCGTAGAGAACATGCGAATCCTTGTGCCCTTCCGTATCTCACCATCAACAACCCGCACGAAGGGCAGGACACCCCGGTACGGGTCATAGGTGGAATCGAAAATGAGGGCCCGAAGCGGCTCTTCTTCGCTTCCCCACGGAGGAGGGATAAGCTCGATAACCCGCTCCAGCAGTTCTTCCACCCCCACACCGTGCTTGGCGCTCACAAGGGTAAAGGGGAGATGCTCCAGCCCAAGGAGAGCCTCAACCTCCCGCATGGCCCGCTCAGGGTCAGCAGAGGGGAGGTCGATTTTGTTAATGACCGGGAGGATGGTGAGTCCCTGTTCCAGGGCAAGGCGGGCGTGAGCCAGGGTCTGCGCCTCAACCCCCTGGGAGGCATCGACAAGGAGAATCGCCCCTTCACAGGCCGCAAGGCTCCTTGAAACCTCGTAGCTGAAATCGGCGTGCCCCGGGGTATCGATGAGGTGGAAGAGGTATTCCTGTCCCTTGCTCCGGGAAACATACCGGAGCCGCACCGCCTTGGCCTTAATGGTGATACCCCGCTCCCGCTCGAGGTCCATGCGGTCAAGAAACTGCTCCCGCATGCGTTCTCGTGGCACAGCGTTACAGAGCTCGAGAATCCGGTCAGCCAGCGTGGACTTCCCGTGATCGATATGAGCGATGATGCAGAAGTTCCGGATGTACTTCCTGTCCACCGCCTTTACCCTCCGAGCTGTCGGAAGACTCTGCGAACATCTCCAAACATGGTCAGAAGCACCTTCCGCTCATCCATCCTCAAAAGGAAGGGCAGAACAAGGTACAGAACCCAGAGAAAGAATGCCCCGAGAGCAAATTCCCACAGAGGACTGCGCATCGTGGTTCTGGCGACACACACGCAGCCCAGGACGAACACCCCAAGCTGTACCCCCACTTTCCAGAGCCAGCCCCGGGGGAAATGCAAGAACACTTCGACTCCTGTCTTCTGCCGTAAAAAGTATACAAGGAGTGTGAACTGAAAGAAAGCCGAAAAGGACGTAGCCAGGGCAACTCCCCGAAAATCGAGGAATCGCACGAGCCCCAGATCCAGGACAACATTAAGCAGCACGCTCAAAAGGCCGATCTTTACAGGGGTTCTGGTATCGCGGAGGGAGTAAAAGGCACGGGTCAGAAGATGGTTGAGGGCGAAAAAGAGTAGGCCAGGAGCGTAGAAGAAAAGTGCCGCCGCCGTCATCTCCGCTGCCAGATGGTCGAACACCCCTCGCCGGTACACCAGGTTCACCAGAGACAAAGGAAAAACCATGAGGAAAACCACCGCGGGGAGCATGAAAAAGAGCACCCACCGTATCCCCTGCCAGAGCGTTCTCTGCCATTCCTCCATCTTCTCCATCCACACATTCTGCGAGAGGGCAGGCAGAACGGCAACCGAGAGGGCCACTCCAAACACTCCCAGGGGAAACTCCATGAGACGGTCCGAAAAGTACAGGGCAGAAACCGCCCCTTCTCTGCAGAGAGAGGCCACAATCCGGTCCACAAGGGTATTCACTTGAGAAACGGCAAGGGCAAAGGTGACAGGAAGCATAAGCTTGAGCACTTCCTGGAACCCCGGATCGCGAAAGAAGCGCCACCGTATCCTGAGGGTAAAGCCCTTCTGCCGGAGTGGTGGAATCTGGAAGAGGAACTGCCAAAGCCCTCCAAGAACGACCCCAAAGGCAAGTACGTAGGGACCAAAAACGCGCCGGAAAGCCAGAATGCTCACAATGGTTCCCAGGTTGAAGAAAAAGGGGGCCACTGCTGACCAGCTGAAGATGTGCAGGGTGTTCAGAAACCCCATAAGCAGCGCGGACCAGGAAATGAGCAGCAAAAAGGGGAACATTATTTGTGTTGAACGGATGGTGAAAAGGATTTTGGTCGGTTCACCCCGGAAACCGAAGGCCACAAGGTGGACAATCGAAGAGGAGAAAACCATGCCCAGAACACACACCAGGGCGACAACGAAGGTGAAGCCACTGAATACTGAAGAGACGAAGTCCTGAGGTTCTTCCTCTAAAGAGGAAGAGGCAACGAAGTACCGGGAAAAAACCGGCACCACAGAAGTGCTCAACGCTCCTTCGGCGAAAAGCCTTCGCAGGAGATTCGGTATGGTATAGGCGATAAGGAACGCATCGGTCACCCAGGTGGCTCCGAAAAAGGAGGAAATAAGGATTTCCCGCAAAAGCCCTGAAATTCTTGACAGCAGAGTGCCAAGGCCGATGACCACCGTGTTTTTGAAAAGCGTTGTCTCCTTCATACTTCTCTCCTGAAAAAATGGCGATGAATACAAAAAAGGCCGGAGATTGCTCTCCGGCCTTTTACTCCCGGCAGCGTCCTACTTTCCCGCCCAGTTCCCCAGGCAGTATCATCGGCGCTGGAGGGCTTAACTTCCGGGTTCGGAATGGTTCCGGGTGTTTCCCCTCCGCTATGGCCACCGGGAGACCTTTCTCCCTGGGGAAGCATCCTGCGATGAAGCCTTTGCGGTCAAGTCCTCGACCGATTAGTACCCCTCGGCTCAAGGTGTTGCCACCCTTCCACCTGGGGCCTATCAACCGGGTCATCTTCCCGGGGTCTTACCTGGTTGACCCAGTGGGATACCTCATCTTGGGGTGGGCTTCGCGCTTAGATGCTTTCAGCGCTTATCCCTTCCGGACACAGCTACCCAGCGATGCCCCTGGCAGGACAACTGGAACACTGGAGGTCCGTCCATCCCGGTCCTCTCGTACTAGGGACAGCTCCCCTCAGGTATCCTGCGCCCGCGACAGATAGGGACCGAACTGTCTCACGACGTTCTAAACCCAGCTCGCGTACCGCTTTAATGGGCGAACAGCCCAACCCTTGGGACCTGCTCCAGCCCCAGGATGCGACGAGCCGACATCGAGGTGCCGATCCTCCCCGTCGATGTGGACTCTTGGGGGAGACCAGCCTGTTATCCCCGGAGTACCTTTTATCCGTTGAGCGATGGCCCTTCCACACGGCACCACCGGATCACTAGGCCCGACTTTCGTCCCTGCTCGAGGCGTCCCTCTCGCAGTCAGGCTCCCTTCTGCCCTTACACTCACCACACGGTTTCCAATCGTGCTGAGGGAACCTTAGGGCGCCTCCGTTACCTTTTAGGAGGCGACCGCCCCAGTCAAACTGCCCGCCTGACACTGTCCCTCGGGAGGGTGACTCCCGCAGGTGAGCATCTGGATATGTCAAGGGTGGTATCTCAAGGGTGGCTCCATGGGAGCTGGCGCCCCCACTTCTCCGCCTCCCACCTATCCTGCACAAGACACACCCGGATGCAATATCAGGTTGCAGTAAAGGTTCACGGGGTCTTTCCGTCTAGTCGCGGGTAGCAAGCATCTGCACTTGCATTGAAACTTCGCCGAGCCCCCCGTCGAGACAGCGCCCCAGTCGTTACGCCATTCATGCGGGTCGGAACTTACCCGACAAGGAATTTCGCTACCTTAGGACCGTTATAGTTACGGCCGCCGTTTACTGGGGCTTCGGTTTGGAGCTTCGCCTGAGGAAATCAGGCTAACCCCTCCCCTTAACCTTCCAGCACTGGGCAGGCGTCAGGCCCTATACGTCGCCTTACGGCTTAGCAGAGCCCTGTGTTTTTAGTAAACAGTCGCCAGGGCCGATTTCCTGCGACCCCCTCAGGCTCGAAGCGCAGGGCTTCTCACCTTAGCGGGGCACCCCTTCTCCCGAAGTTACGGGGTCAGATTGCCGAGTTCCTTAACGGGGGATCACTCGCGCGCCTTGGAATACTCATCCCACCTACCAGTGTCGGTTTGCGGTACGGATACCTGCCGCCCATCGTGAGAGGCTTTTCTCGGCAGTGGGGGATTGGCGAGTTCGCCCCCGTAGGGGCTCCCCATCACCTCTCGGCGTTTGCGAGGGAAGGGATTTGCCTCCTCCCTCCGCCTACGGGCTTAGACAGCCTATTCCTCCAGGCTGCTCGCCTACCCTCCTGCGTCCCCCCATCCTCAAACGGTGGCAGGTAGTGCCGGAATATCAACCGGCTGCCCATCACCTACGCCTTTCGGCCTCGGCTTAGGATCCGACTTACCCTGAGAGGACGAACCTTCCTCAGGAAACCTTAGGCTTACGGCGAGAGGGATTCTCACCCTCTTTATCGCTACTCATGCCGGCATTCTCACTTGGGATACCTCCACGGGTCCTCACGGTCCCGCTTCAACGGCCTACCCAACGCTCCCCTACCAACCAGGGCGACGGTGTCACCCTGATTCCGCAGCTTCGGCAGCAGGCTTGAGCCCCGAGAATTTTTCGGCGCAGCGTCGCTAGACCAGTAAGCTATTACGCACTTTTTAAAGGATGGCTGCTTCTAAGCCAACCTCCTGGCTGTCTCAGCAACGCCACCACCTTTCCCACTGAGCCTGCATTTGGGGGCCTTAGCTGGCGGTCTGGGCTGTTCCCCTTTTGACCACGGAGCTTATCCCCCGCGGTCTGACTCCCCGGCTCCAAGGAGAGGTATTCGGAGTTTGGTTGGGTTTGGTAGGCGGGTAAGCCCCCTAGCCCATCCAGTGCTCTACCCCCTCTCCTCACCACCGGAGGCTAGCCCTCAAGCTATTTCGGGGAGAACCAGCTATCTCCAGGTTTGATTGGCCTTTCACCCCTACCCACAGCTCATCCGAGCGGTTTGCAACCCACACCGGTTCGGGCCTCCATGAGGTGTTATCCCCACTTCACCCTGGCCATGGGTAGATCACCTGGCTTCGGGTCTACGGAGACTGACTCTGCGCCCTGTTCGGACTCGGTTTCCCTCCGGCTCCGCACCTTAGGTGCTTAGCCTTGCCAGCCTCCGTAACTCGCCGGCTCATTCTCCAAAAGGCACGCAGTCGAACCGGAGGAGACTACGTCTCCTCCATGGTCCTTCCACGTATTGTGGACACACGGTTTCAGGTTCTCTTTCACTCCCCTTCCGGGGTTCTTTTCACCTTTCCCTCACGGTACTGGTGCACTATCGGTCGCCAGGGAGTATTTAGCCTTAGGAGGTGGTCCTCCCGGATTCCCACGGAATTCCGCGTGGACCGTGGTACTTGGGAGCGGAGAACCGAGAGGAAGCCGTCCTTCGCCTACGGGGCTCTCACCCTCTCTGGCGAGGCTTTCCAGTCCTCTTCGGCTCGGACGCTTCTTTGTCACTCTCTGGCCGCACCCTGGCTTGGCCCTTCTCCGTCCCGCTACCCCCAGAGAGCAACGCCCAGGGGCTTTGGCACTCTCTGGGTTTGGGCTCTTCCCCGTTCGCTCGCCGCTACTTGGGGAATCGCTGTTGCTTTCTTTTCCTCGGGGTACTGAGATGTTTCAGTTCCCCCGGTTCGCCTCCTCCTTGCGGAGGATACTGGGGGTTTGCCCCAGTGGGTTGCCCCATTCGGGAATCCCCGGATCATCGCTTGCTTACAGCTACCCGGGGCTTATCGCAGTTCGCCACGCCCTTCATCGCCTCCTGGCGCCAAGGCATCCACCGTGTGCCCTTTGTAACTTGACCGCAAACCTTGCACTCTGGCAGGATGCTTTCCCCAGACAGTATTCACTTGTCAAGGTGCTTGCCCAACAGGGCAAGTGGTATTTTACTCGGTTTCCTGTTCTTTTGCAAGGGGTGAGAGAGAAATTTTGTGGTACACTTCCTGCAGAGACCCTTTCCCGAGAAAAGGAGGAAGGAACATGGCCGGGAAACCCCACCGCAATATCCTCATCACGGGGCTGGCCTCACTCTTCACCGATGTGAGCAGCGAAATGGTCTATCCCGTCATCGCCCTGTACCTCCGGGCCCTGGGAGGAGGAGTGTTTGCCCTTGGCGCTATTGAGGGAGTGGCCGAGTCGCTGGCCTCGCTCCTTCGGGTCTTCTCGGGGGCTTTGGCCGACCGGGTAGGAAAGAGAAAACCCCTGGCAATATCTGGCTATGCCCTCTCAACTTTCGGGAAGGCCCTCTTCTTCCTTGCTTCGGGGTGGCCGATGGTTTTTGCCGGGCGCGTTGTGGACCGCTTCGGCAAGGGCATTCGTACCGCCCCACGGGACGCCATGATTGCAGAATCCGCAACCCAGGATACCCAGGGGAGGTCCTTTGGTCTCCACCGGACTCTTGATACCCTGGGAGCCACACTGGGCATCATCGTCACCTATCTTCTGCTTTCCCGATTCCAGAGGGGAACTCCAGCCCCGGACCTTTCCCGGTACATTCCCACCTTCCGCTTCATCATCCTCGTAAGCCTCGTTCCGGCTGTTCTCGGGGTCCTTGTGCTTTTCCTGAGCACAGAAACAGGAAAGGGAATCCGGTCTTCTCGCCCGCTGCGTTTTGCCCTCTGGAGAGACCTGGACCTGCGGTTGAAGATTTTCCTCCTGGCCACTCTCATCTTCACCCTGGGAAACTCCTCCAACCAGTTCATTCTCCTCAGGGCTGCGGAAAAGGACATCGGCTTTTCCCCTGCTTCTGTGACTCTGCTCTACCTCCTCTACAACATTGTCTACACCCTCACCTCGTACCCCGCAGGGGTACTCTCAGACCGCCTGGGGAGAAAGTGGGTGCTTGCGGGAGGGTTCTTCCTGTACGCCCTCTCCTACTACCTCATCGGGTTTCTCCCGCATACCATCGTCTGGGCCATGCTCCCCTATGGGTGCTATAGCGGTATGACCGAGGGTGTGGCGAAAGCCCTCGTTGCCGATCTTGCTCCGGAAGACACCCGGGCAACCGTTCTCGGGCTCCACGCCACACTCCTTGGTATCGGGCTCTTCCCTGCCTCTTTTGCTGCCGGGACGCTGTGGAGCGCCTTCGGGCCTCAGGCACCCTTTCTTTTTGGCGGAAGCATGAGCCTCCTGGCCGCGCTCCTTCTTGCTTTTGCGCTGAGGTGAGCACATGAAGCTCGTGGTCCTTCTTACCGACTGGGGGACAAAAAGTTACTACCAGGGAGTAGTGAAGGGGGTCATCAAAAAGGTTGCTCCCGAGGTGGAAGTCATCGACCTCACCCATGAAGTCGAACCCTTCAACGTTCGAGAGGCCATGCACGTGCTTGTCCGGGCCTACCAGGATTTCCCCCCGGGAACGGTCTTCATGGCCGTTGTGGACTACGGGGTAGGAACCGAAAGAAAGGCCATCGCCTTTGAAACGGAAAGCGGGTATTTCTTCGTGGGACCGGACAACGGGCTCTTCACCTTGGTGGCGGAGGAAGACAAAATTCTCCGCATCGTGGAACTCGAAAATCCTGAGTACTTCTACAAACCCATTCCCTCTTCCTCATTCCACGGAAGAGACATCTTCGCCCCGGTGAGCGCGTACCTTGCAAAAGGCGTGGACCTGAGCGCCTTTGGAAGGCGGCTTGAGGGCCTGGTCCTTCTCCCTTACGAAAAAGCCCGGAAGGAGAACGGAGAAATCATCGGAGAGGTTGCGTTCTTCGACCGCTTCGGGAACGTGGAGACCAATATTCCGGGAATACTCCTCAAGGACCTAAAGTTTTTCAGTACGGTGACGATAAAGAAAGATGGAGGGGAATTCGTTGCCACTTACTGCCGCACTTATGGGGATGTCGCCGAAGGAGAACTCCTCATCCACACCGATAGCTCTGGATTTCTTGAGATTGCCGTGAACCAGGGGAACGCGAGGGAGAAATTGAAATTACAGGGTGGGGAAAGAATAGCGGTTCTCTGCCACAGATGGGGAGAAGTATCATAAGCACTTCTCCCCCAATTTTTTCAGCTCAGTCCAAATTTACCGCAACAATGCTTTCCTCGTCATTGTTGACTACGAGGATCTGGGTAGCATCTTGAGAAAGAGCAACTGTCCAGGGCTTAAAACCCAAGTCAATGGTTTTAACAACCTTCTTTGAAGTAAGATCGACGACAGAGACACTCCGGCCAGCATTATTGGTAACGTAAGCCCAAGCTCCATCTGGAGAAATCGCTACATACCAAGGCCATTCTCCAACAGTAATTTCTCCAATGATTTGAAGGGTATCCACGTGAAGAAGAGAAACACTGTTGGACCTCGTGTTCACTATAACAGCACAGTTCCCCTGGGGAGTGAGGGCTATATCCCAAGGCTTCTCTCCCACCCTGATCCTCTTCATTTCCTTCCCAGTAGAAAGGTCAATCACTGATACATCGTTGGAATCGTAGTTTACTACTAATGCCCTGGTACCCTCAGGAGTAATAGCAATCCCGGAGGGAGAAAGACCTGTCGGGATTTTCCGAATTTCTGCTTTTTGGTCCAAATCTATCAACGAAACGCTATTCGGTACCCAATTGGTAACCAACAAAAACCGGTTATCAGGCGTAATTGCTACATCTTGGGGTAATTCACCAGTAGCAATTCGTTCCCTTTCTACCCTGTTTGATAAATCCACAACCGAAACATCATTTGATTGAGAGTTGACCACATAGCAGGTCGAACCGTCCCCGGAGAGAACAAGGCTTTTAGGCCCCTGTCCAACAGCAATCCTTGTTGTTGCACCACTTGCTAAATCTATAAGAGCAATCTCATTCGAAGCCGTATTCGCTACAACAACACTTTGTTGACCAGGAATTACTGCCATTCCCCAGGGACTACGTCCTCCCGAGGGAAAAGCCAAAGCGAAAGCCTCAGCGTGATTTAGACCTACCAGAAGCAGCGCTATTACTCCCCATAACCTCACGTACCTCTGCATAGCCATCCCTCCCCCTTTAAGTTTCATCCCATTTGTTAACTCTCAACGCCCTTAAGGGATCCCACGCGATGTTGCTGTCCACTAAGTCGGCGTTGTACTTAATTTCCGCGTTTCCGGTAAAGTCTATCCTATAAGCCACAGCTGCTCCAAAAATACAAGAATTTCCCGCTATTTTAAGTGTTCCCTGGGGCACAAAAAACACCCCCGTTACCTCTCCATTACCAGTAATCTTAGACTCACCACTACTAAGAGAAACAAAAGCGATACTGGCTGGTTGATCCAATTGATGAGACATGTTGCCAGTAACATCGATAACCCCCTCTGAAACGATAATACCTTGCCCTCTTATAGAAGTATTGCCGGTTATCTTCACCTTCCCCTTAACATAAACAATGGCATTATCTGCAAGCGATATACTTGCATTGCCTGTTATGGTGAGGTCACCGTTGATATACGCATTACCAAGGTTCACACTAACGTTCCCGGAGTAAGAAAGGCCACTCGAGTAAATCGTTCCGGTTTTGGCCTTGTCCTCCCAGGACTGCCTAAGAGGTTCCTCTACAGTTGGAATCTCCTGGAAGTACTGAGGGCCAGCAAAGATTCCCTCTCCTACTTCGACATTCCCCCTGACGGTAACACCATTCTCGAGAGCCGAAGATACCGAACCAGTGACTTCGACGTTGCCTTTAAGGGAAATTCTCCCGTGTCCGTAGACATTCCCTTTTGCTTTTCTTTCGTTAGAACTATAAATCCTTGAGTTCCCGGTTAAATCGATATCCGTGTTTGAAGCCAAAGCGTTATTAAAGATTGGTGGAAAACCGGTTCTTTGTACATCAACTGTAATGGTTCTTTCTATACTTTTGCGTCCAATGGTCACAGTACCCGTACTTTGAATGGTCCGCCCTGTTTGGGAATTTGAAGAGACGGAAACTTTAAAAGTACCAAGAGGAGCAGAATTAGGAGGGAAAGAGATAGGACTAGCAGGAGGAGACCAGTTCCAATTTTGGATAAGTTGCTTTATGGCATACTCTATGCCGGCTTCAGCAAGGTAATGGGCCTGTGCAGAAGCTATATTTAGACGGGCTTCCTGAGTACCACCAATGAAAAGAAACGACGCGGCTGTAAGAACTGTTGCCAAAGCTAATACTACCACGATGGTGATAAGCAGTACTGAACCTTTGTCCCCCTTCAGCATTTCTATCCCCTCCAAACGCTTTACACCTACTTAGAAGGACTCCTTTTGAAGAGGGAAGTCTGAAAAATCTGCTCTTTCCCCGCTACCACTGCTCTAATTTCGATGGTCACCAGGTTTGAGGATTTTTTGATTTTGAAGTCCTCTATACCTTGAACTATGACTCGTTCCCCTTGACCGTTCTTGGAGCGCACTATGGTCTTCATGACCTTCCCATCGGTAGAATATTCCTTGAGGGAATATTCTACAATTGAGCCTGAGTTCTCAACAATTATGACTCGAGAAGAGCTTGTATTTATTTGTTTAGCACTGCGAATACTCCGAGCAGCTTCCAAGAAAAAGCGATTTACCTGGCTGATGAGGATCTGCTGATTCACCTGACTCTTGCTACCCGGGGCGAGGTATCCCCCCAGAAGTTCAAGACGCATCCGAAAACCAAGCGAGAAAATAGTTGCATACGCGATGAAAAGGAGGAACGAAAGGATGCCTACAGTAATGGTTACTTCTAAAAGCGTGAAACCTTGGTAACTTTTAATCTGCCTGCAGGAGATCATTGATACCTCCCTTAACCACCAGAGTTCCAAAACGTACCGGGTTCATGTTCTTTCTCCAGGCTACCTTTAGCTCCACAACGTAGATTTCTGAAGACTCTGGGACAAGATTCAAAGTAGAGTGCCACAAGGCCTCAGGTATAACCTGAAGAACAGACGCTGGAGGAGCAACATCAAGGTATTCGTAGAAAGAAGATAAGGCCTTGCTGTTCACGGCCAGAGCACTAAGAAGTCCTGGAACGTTTTTATTGCCTAACCTCGGGTCACAGGGAATGGCTCGAAGTCGCTCCATAACGTCGGTAACAAGCAGCACACAAGCAGCATACTCGCGGTTGCTTTCGCTTGTACGCAAGTTCATTACAAATAGTCCTAAAACAGCACTAACACCAAAACCTGCTATAACGACTGCCATAACGACTTCGAGTAATGTGGCACCTTTTTCTTTCCAGATTTTGTTCACTCTGCCTTTACAGAACATCGCTATTTCCCATCCTCTATTCACCTTTTACAGGATACATTTTTATGCCAAAAACGAATACTTCACAATCTGCCTCCACCCAGCTCCTCAAACACCTCACACAGGGCGAGGTAGCTCTTCACAAAGGTGGGGTAAACCCGGTCATACACGCTTTTCTCCTCTTCCCGCGGCGCAAACTGGTCCCTGATTTTCACAAGCTCCTTTGCCACTCCAATCCCCCGGTAGAGCCCTATCCCCACCCCTCCGCAGATGGCTGCACCAAGGGAAGTCGCCTCTTCCCGGTACACGGGGCGGAGGACCTCAAGACCAAAGACGTCGGCAAGCATCTGGGCCCAGAAGTCTCCCCTTGCCCCACCCCCAATGATGCGCATGCTTGCTATTCTGAGCCCCTGCTCCCGGAAGGCATCGAGGATAATCCGGAGGTTCAGGCTCACACCCTCAAGGACGGCTCGAATCAGGTGGGCTCTGGTGTGCCTTGGGGTAAGTCCGATGAACACCCCCCGGGCATGGGGGTTCCACCAGGGAGCCCGCTCCCCCAGAAGATACGGGAGGAAAAGGAGGCCTTCGCTTCCTGCTGGAACCTTTCCCGCCTCAAGGTCCATGAGCGCATAAGGACTCACCCCGAGTTTCTCCGCCGCCTTCACTTCTTCCCCGCAGAGGGTATCCCGGCACCATTGGTACGAGCCTCCTGCGGCCTGCATGGTTCCGGTGGGCATGAAAAGCCCCGGGGCAAGGTGGTGGAAGGTGAAGGTCCGCATCTGAGGATCGTAAAAAGGTTTCTGGGAAGCCAGGGCAATCCAGGAGGAGGAACCGAGGTAGTTGTACGCCTGCCCTTCTTCGACCACCCCTGCTCCACAGGCCGCACAGGCCCCATCTCCGCCGCCAATCACCACCGGTGTCCCCGGTAAAAGCCCCACTTCCTCGGCTGCGTTCTTCGTCACCTCTCCCACCACGGCAAAAGAGGGAAAAACGGGTGGGAGTTTCTCCTCTTCGATGCCCACGGCCTCAAGAATCTTTGTGGACCAGCGCTCCTCAGTGATGTCGAAGAGATTCGTCCCGGAGGCGTCGGAGAAATCCGTCGCCCAATGCCCTGTGAGTCGGAAGACCACAAAATCCTTGGCCAGGAGAAACTTCCGCGCCTTCCTGTAGACTTCAGGCCGGTGATTCCGGAACCAGAGGATTTTCGCTAGAGAATAATTAGGGCTCAATCGGTGTCCGGTAATCCGGTAAATTTCTTCATCGGCAATCCTCTCCCGGACCCACTCGACCTCTTTCACTCCCCGGCGGTCCGCCCAGATAATGATCCGGTCAAGGGGTACTCCCCGCTCATCCACCGGCAGGGCTCCCATCATCTGGCCAGAGAAGGAAACAACACCGATGTCTTCTTTCTTCACCCTGGCTTTCTCAAGAAGGGCCCGCGTGGAAAGAACCACCGCTTTCCAGTACTCCTCGGGGTCCTGTTCGACGGATAACGCATCGGGGTAAAAGGTCTCGTATCCAAAGAAACTGCTTGCCAGACACTCCCCCTCCGGGTCAAAGAGCGTAGCCTTGTTGCCCGTGGTCCCCAGGTCATGAGCTATGATGAGCTTCCCCATGGTTTTCTTCCCCCTTCTCCTCAACGGTGAGGCGTACCGTGGCGATGCGCTTTCCCCTCATTCGCTCAACCTTGAGCTTGTAGCCATTGATGCTGATCGTTTCTCCTTCTTCAGGGATTTTCCCAAGGAGTTCCATAACAAGCCCCCCCAGGGTTTCGGATTCCTCGCTTTCGGGAATCTGCACTCCCAGGGTTTCGTTCACTGTCTCTATGGGGAGTGAGGCGTCCACAAGGTACTCACGGTCGCTAATCTTCCGGTACGGAGGGGCCTCCCGGTCGTGCTCGTCCCGGATCTCACCCACGAGTTCCTCCAGGAGGTCCTCAATGGTGACAAGCCCTGCTGTTCCTCCGTACTCATCAAGGACGATGGCCATGTGGATGCGCCGCTGCTGCAGCTCGCGCAAAAGCTCCACGACTTTCTTCGTCGCAGGGACAAAATGGATGGGACGGAGGATTTCCCGCACCGGTTTCTCGAGGTCACCCTCTTTTAACGCCGGGAGCATGTCTTTGATGTGAACGAAACCGATGATGTTATCGATATCCTCCCGGTACACTGGGAGGCGGGAAAAATGGCTCTTCAGCGAAAGTTCCAGAGCTTCCCCAAGGGTGGCATTCTCCTCAATGCACACCATGTCGGTCCTTGGAGTCATGACCTCATACGCTAAGGTATCCCCAAACTCAAAGACCTCGCTGATGAGCCGCCGCTCCTCTAAAGGAAGTGTCCGCTGCTCGGCGATGAAGAGCTTGAGCTCCTCATCACTGAGAGAACTTGCAGCCTCCTGGGTGACCCCAAAGAGACGGGAGATAACATCCGTGGACGCCGAGAGGGCAACCACCACCGGGCGCAGGACCCGGGAGAGGAAGAAGATGAACCGGGAGGAAATAAGGGCAAGGCGCTCCGGATGCGCCATGGCTATCCGTTTGGGCACAAGTTCCCCAAGGACCAGGGTAACGAAAGAGATGAGGACCGTGACGCAGATCACGGCAATCTCTTCTCCAAAAATCGCAAGAACCGGAAGGCCACTGGCCTCAAGGTGCCTTCCAAGATTCCGGGCAAGGGAAATGGCACCGGTGGCGCTGGCGAAAAACCCTGCCATGGTTACCCCAATCTGGATGGTGGCCAGGAACTCACTCGGGTTCTCGAGAAGATGGTACAGCGCTTCAAGCTGCTTTTCTGAACCTTTCCCTTTTACCGGGTGGATACGGCTCCTCCGGGTGGAAATAAGGGCAATCTCAGAAGCCGCAAAAAAGGCGTTCATGGCAACAAGAAGCAGTATGAGAAGGATTGTTC
Organism: Candidatus Caldatribacterium sp. SIUC1; assembly: GCF_051549785.1. Taxonomy (GTDB): domain Bacteria; phylum Atribacterota; class Atribacteria; order Atribacterales; family Caldatribacteriaceae; genus Caldatribacterium. Next base: position 1,895,623 of record NZ_CP189974.1, read on the forward strand.
CCAGGTACTCCACTTACATCATCCTCCGGGACAGGTGAGGGCAAAAAGCGGCACTCCGGTGAAACCTAAAGGGATACAGGGGGAAAGAAAACCGCTCGTCCGGGTCCTCGCTTTCAGACACTGCTTTCGGTATCCCCTCTCCCTCTCTGGTCTTGTTCTTTATCTTACCACATCTTCACAAGATTTGCCACCTTGGCCTTTTACCGGCCCGGGCAATGGAAAAACACCACCTGACCGGTACACGAAACCCCAGACGGCTAATCCATCTCCATTCATAGCGCCGGTGAAGGGCACAGGATAGACAACCTCTGCGGTACCCAAAAGTGTGCCTCACGGTCGTGGGGGAAACTAGAGTCCTTCCCGAAGGGCTTTCAACGGCCCACGAAAGTGTGGTAGTATTCGGTGAGGCTACCTCTGTGGACGGAGAGGAAAGAGGACAGCTCTCCGGACTCTCATCAAGAAGTATGCCCCTGCGAATGAAAGAGCCGAGGAAGATAGAGAACCTGTAGAACGCAACGGCAGTAATCCGAAGGGTAGAGGAAATGGCGTAGTCCAGAAGACCGAAAGGAGTAAAGATTATGGAAGTGGACTTTGCGCCTTTCAGAGAACACAGGGAGTACACTATCTTCCGTTTCTTTCTGCAACCCGGCCTCCCTGCCCTCTTCCTCACACCCCGGAATACCCCTCCGCCGTACCCTGCCGTCTTTTTCCTCCACCACTACCGGGGGTCGAAAGAAAACCTCGCCTTCTTTGCCCTCGAGGCAGCACGAAGGGGCTTTGCGGCTCTGGCCATTGACATGGAGTACCACGGGGAACGGAAGGTCAATGACAGAGACATCCTCTCGACAGACCTTGAGGATGACTACCAGGCATTCCTCCGGACCTTCGAGTACGCCCTTTTTGCCCTTCACTTCCTCGAAACGCACGAAAGTATCCGCCCGGGAGAAACCTTCCTCCTCGGTGTGAGTCTCGGGGCACTTGTGGGCGCTGTTATCGCTGCGCTCTACGGGAAATTCAGGGGCATTGCCCTTGTCGTTGGCGGAGGGAACATCGAAATCCTCTTTGAGGAGAGCATGCTCGACTCCATCGTGGACATCCGTTATGATCTCCGGAAACGGGGCATATCGGTTCGCGACGTCGCCATGGCCTGGAAGGACCTCGACCCCGTGAATGCAGTGGAAGCACTCACCGACACTCCAGCTTTTTTCTTCAACGCTACCCGGGATACCATCGTTCCGGGGGAGTGTACTCTTGCGCTCTACAGGGCAATCCGTGCTCCGAAGGAAATCCAGTGGTTCCACGCCGAGCACGACCTCTTCTACCTTCCCCGGTACCGTATTCCCCAGAGAGTCTTTGAACGCTTCACCGCACTGCGGTGAACTCGGGATTCCTCCGCTCCGGGAACTCTATCGAGAGCTTCCGGGGAGGGAACTCCAGGGTGTCCCCGCCCAGAACTTGTGGGAGAACAGGGGGTAAAAAAGAACCATGGGCTCCAACGAACCTTCAGGTGTTTTCAGGAGGCATTGCGCCTCTTTTGCGGGCTTCCTCCTCATCCCCTCTTTCGGGGGGACTCTGGAGGGTCCCAGACCACCTTCCGATTCCTCGGAACCCATGGCGGTTATAGGATACACCCTCTTCTTTTTCCTGTCAAGGGGGGAGAAAAAAAATTTTGGGAAAATTTGTGTAGAGGAAAGAGAGCCTCCCGGTGAAAGGTTATCAGGCAAACTGGAAGAGGTTCCCAGAACCTCCATCATGGATTCCCCAGTGCGCACTCTTCTATCCTCAGAATAACCCGATATGCATCCTTTGTCGGAGGAGTCGAAGAAGTCCGTGGAGGAAGAACGCCCAGAAACACAACGCAGTATGGCCCCGAAGGCAACATTTTGGGAAGTTTGGACTCAACAAGCTCAACCCCTGTTGCATTTCCCTGAACGTCGAACAGAGCAACAACCCTACCCTCCCAAAAGCACTCCACTCCCTGGGGGCAGCGCGAATCCTCAAGGACGTCTCGGAAGAAGAGGGAAAAATCCCCTCCTTCGAGGTCGATCCCCTTGCCCACGCATACGCTGACTGTCTCCCCTACCCGAACCCTCACCGAGAGGGTACATCCCACAAAAAGAAGCAGGAAGAGAACCAAAAGTACTCCCCACAGGGCAACGTCCTTCCCCTGTGTACCAATCTCGGGAACAACCCTCGTGAAGGCCATCAGGCTTCCCCCTCTCCCCGTGGTCTTACCGTTATTATAACCCTCCCATCACAAGGAGGAATTTTTCCGGAGAGACCACGCTGAAAACGAAAACCCCGGTCACCAATACGGTGTACACCGGCACCAGAGGTTGCAAACCCCAGCCTTCCATGCTACAATTGGCATCGTCTTATTTCCTGGACAACGAGGGGTGGAATTATGCCAAATACAAAGTCTGCGTGGAAAAACCTGCGGAAAAGTGAAAAGCGGAGACTCCGAAACAAAGCCATTAAATCGGCAACGAAAACCTACATCAAGAAATTCCTGAAGCTCCTGGAAACAGGGAAGATTGACGAGGCACGGGCTTTCCTCAGCGAGGTGTACAAACGGGTTGATATGGCGGTGAGCAAAGGGGTCTTCCACAGGAACAAGGCAGCTCGCATCAAGTCACGGCTCACCCAGAAACTCAACCGGGCAATGGCTTCTCAGGCTGCGTGACTCCGGTCACAAGGAAGACGCAGAAAAGGTGCGGGTCAATACTCTGGGTTTTCAGGAGCCTGTCGGCCATCCTGAGTGTGGCAAAAATCCGCGGGATATCGGTGGGACCAAAGGCGTCCTTCATCTTCTGGATTTTCTTCATTTCGAAAGGATTCACTTCCTTCCCCTGCCAGAGGTCCCTCTGGGTTTCTCCCTTTTCGAACACCTGAGCGAGAAGCCGGAATCGCCGCGCCAGGTGAGTCACAAGAAGGGGTAAGGGAAATCCCTGGCCAACCAGGCGGTATGCGTACTGCAGGGCCAGGGAAGTGTTCCTCTCTCCCAGGAAGTCAAGGAAACGAAAAAGCAGGATTTTTTCGTTCTTCTCAAAGAAGGCCTCAACGTCTTCTCTCTGGACTCTTCTGCCCCGAAATCCCTCGAGGAAACTCGCGATCTCCGTTTCCTGAAGCTCGTACTCCTCAAAAAGGCGAAGGAGAATCTCCTCAACCCCTTTCCCGAACGAAAGACCAAGCCGGGCCGCTTCCCCCTGGAGAAAACGCTGCAGGACCTCCCTGCTCTCTTCCACCACAATCCAGGGAATTCTTGACCACCCCGCCCCCTTGAGGTCACCACCTGGAAGGAAGAAAAAGTACATCTCGGGGTACCGGGACGCCTCACGAAAGACGTGGAGCGCCTCTCCCTCGTCAAGGCGGTCCAAAAAGCAAACCTCCCTCTCAGGGAAAAGCGAGGGAGAAGAGAACTCCTTGGCCCTTTCCTCCCACTCCTGAAGTTTTCGCACCCACAGCACCCTGGAGGCCCCGAGTTTCCGAAGGATTTCGGGAACGTACCAGTTTTCAAAACGCGCCTGGTTCACCCGCCGCTCAAGGATGAAGAAACGACCCCCAAGATCTCCCGAAAGCCAGTCTTCAAATCGCTGCTTTCCCAAATCTCCGTATCCTCCCCCGGCGAAAAAGCGGGTAGAACTCCACTGCCCCATCCCGCTCTGTGATAAAGTACGGTACCCTCAGTTTCTCAAGAAGCGCCACCGTGCGGGGATCAGGGTGCCCATAGGGATTCTCTCCTGCAGAAATGACCGCCCACAGGCAACCCGACGCCCGAATGAGTGCTTCCAGAGAGGTATTGTAACTCCCGTGATGGGGAAGCACCAGAACCTCTGCCCCGAGAAGAGAGGGATCACGGGGAGCTATCTCCTCGAAAACTCCTTCCGCATCCCCACACACGAGCACCCGACCGTAAGGAGTGTGCAGGCGGTACACCACCGCCTTTTCTCCTCTATCAGAAACCGGAAAAACCTCAAGGAGAATGCGGGGCGAAAGCCGCAGACGGGTCGGGGAAGAAAAATCCGCAGGCGAAAAACAGGGAACCTCCGGAAACGCCTTCTGCAGTGCCGTCACGCCTCCGGCGTGGTCCCTGTGTCCGTGGGTGAGAAAAATGCCCCGGATTTCAGTAATCCCCCGAAAGCGCAGAAAAGGAAGCAGGATGCTCTCCCCCACATTGCCATACCCCCGGATGATTCCCCCGGTATCGATGAACATTCCGGTATTCCCCTCAAACAATCCACAGGCAAGACCCTGACCGACGTCGAACACCAGGAAACTTGTCCTCGGAAACCATAGGGAACCGAGAACCAGACCTCCGAGAACAGGACAGAGGGAAAAGAAGAGCAACACCCGCTTCCTGGTGAGAGCGGCAATCCAGAGGACAAAGATAGTCCCCCAGGCGACCATTCCCCAGAGGGCATCGCGCCCTCTGGAAAAATCGGCAACCCAGTGGGGCACGGCATTCCGGAGGAACACCGACACCTCAAGAAGCATCTGCAAAAGGCAACGGAGGCAGAACCCCAGCACCAGACGCCCGTACGCAAAGGTCTCCAGAACAGGCGTCCAGAGCCCAAGGAAGAGCACCCCCTCAATGAGGGGAAGCGCAACGAGGTTGCCCAGAAAGACAAGGGAGCTCAAGGAGAACCGGTTCCCCACAAGGAAGGGGAAACTGGCGAAGGTGGCGGAAGCGGTGGCAAGCAGAACCCCAAGAACGTACCGGGAGAGGAGCTCTCGCCACTTCCTGTGTTCCTTCCGGCGAGGGAGAAAAGCGGCAAACACGGCAACGCCCACTGTGGAGGCAAAGGAGAGCTGTGCGCCTGGAAGAAAGAGCATTTCCGGCTGCAGCAAAAACATCACCAGAAAAGCGCTGCAAAGCACCCCCATCGTGGTCACCGTACGTCCAAGCCTTCTGCCCAAAAGTAAAAGACTCGCCATTATCCAGGCCCTGGATGCCGAGGCCACGAAACCGCAGAAAGCAAGGTACAGGAAGGTGAAGGGAAGCACTCCAAAGAGCACCATCCGCCGGGGGAGGAGGCGCTGGAACACGGAGAAAAGCAGCGTCCCAAGAAGCGCCATGTGGAAACCCGAAACACAGAAGAGGTGGTACACGCCGACTTCCTGGAGGAGGGGGAACGTCTGCAGGAACTCTTCGCCTCGAACGCCGAAAAGGAGGGCGTTGAAAAGGGGAGAGGTTTCAAGGAGGAGATGCTGCCAGCGATCGAGAAAAGCCCCTCTTTTTTCGTGTACCCAGCGGAGAAAGGCAAACCACAGACTCTGAGAAGGAGAGAGTGAAATCTCCTGCACCTCAAGGTACCCGGCGATTCTCCTTTTCCGGAAATGTTCCCGCAGGTCTCGCCCTCCAGGATTCGCGCAGGAGGGAAACCCGCGGAAGAGTCCGGTAACCTCCACCTTCCGGTAGAGAAGCGGCCGGAGGGTGGTCTCCTTCCCACGGAGAAGAATCGCCGGCGAATACACCGGGAACCCCTGAAGACGGACGAGGGTAAACCTCCCATCCTTCTCGACGACATACCCCTCAAGGACGAGGTTCTGGCCTTCCCTATCCCGGAAGTACTCTCCGGGAAGGTCCAGAACCACGGAGGAGAAAAGCATCCCGAAGACCCCAAAGCCCGCGAGGGTAAAGATCACAAAGGCATGGGAAGGCAGAGAGAGCACCTGAACGGCAAAAAGCCCTCCAAGGAGAACAAAAAGGGGGAGAAAGGAAAGCCGAAGGAACGTTCCCACGACAAATCCCAGGGTGACACTGAGGGCAACCCAGAAGATGGGGTACTGGACAAAGGAGAGAGGGGATATGCGCCGTTCTCCCCTCTCTCCAAAAGCTTCAAGAGACAAGGTGTCCGAAACGTTTCGTAAAGGATTCCACATCCATGTTCGCAGCCTTCGCCATGGAAGCCACGAACTCGGGATTCTCCAGGTCCTCTTTTTCGAGGCGAATCATGTACGAGCGGGCCACCTGATAAGCATAGGAGGTGATGTCCACCGTGCGAACACGCGTCCGTCCCGTGACAGGATCCATAATCTCGTCGAAGGGGATGGGATTGAGTTTCCCGTTCAGGATGCTGATCATGGCACCCTTTCGCTTCATCTCTTCGCTGTAGCTTCCGCTTAAGAGGTACTCCACAGCTCCGTATCCCAGGTCCCGGGTGTACTCAATGTCGAAGGGAATTGGCGGAGCGCAGCGGAGTTCATACCCCACGTCCTTGGTGACGACGGTGATTTTCTTCCCCCGCTCTTCAAACCTCCGGGTGATTTCGTTTTTCAAAAGCTCCCCGAGGGGGACCTCAGCAAGACGCACATGGCCATGGGGGTCACGGGGGATAGACTTTCCGAGGATTCTCTCAATCTCCTCCACGTCCCCAAACTTCAGCGCCACACCTTCTGCCACAATGGCGATACCATCGTCCCGGCCGAGGGCCTTCCGCTTGATCATTGCGGCTTCGATAATATCGCAGACGTCCTCCACTCTGACCTTTCGATTGCCAAACTCCTCGGGGATAATCGTGAGGGTGGCTCCTGCAGCCTTCCCCGTTCCCAGAGCAAGGTGGCCCGCAGAACGACCCATGATGACCACGAAGTACCAGCGGTTGGTCGTTCGGGCATCCTCCATGAGGTTCTTCACAATGCCGGTAGCCACCTCCCGGGCGGTCTGGAAACCAAAGGTGGGCATATCACCCGGAAGGGGTAGGTCATTGTCAATGGTTTTGGGGACATGGGCGACAAAGAGCCTCCCTTCCATGGCCCTGGCAACAATGCTTGCGCTGAAGGCCGTATCGTCCCCACCGATGGTGACAAGATACCCCACGTTGAGGGACTCCATGACCTTCCGGACATTCGCCACCTTGGCCTCGTCAATAGTTCCTCCTTTGATGAGGCTATCCCGAGCGGTACGGAGAATAGACCCGCCTTCAAGATGAATCCGGGAAACACGGGAAATGTCAAGAGGAACGGTGTGCACCGCGGGGTCAAAGGAAGAACTCGAAATCCACTTAAAGCCATCGTAGACCCCGACCACCTCAAGGCCCCTCTTCCGGGCAGCGATGGTCACTGAACCAATGACACCGTTGATACCAGGTGCAGGACCTCCGCCAACGAGAATCGCCAATCGTTTCGTGCTCATACACCACATCCTCCCTTTCGGCAAGAAAATTACCAGAAAAGCCCGGTGAGGTCAACGGAAAAAACCTCACCGGGAAAGCATAGCCTTAGCCCTTGCAAGGAGATTCTCTACACTGATACCAAGCTTTTCAAGCACGGTTTTCCCCGGTGCCGAGGCTCCGAAGCGGTCAATGCCGATGACTTCTCCTTCCGTCCCGACGTACTTGTACCACCCCAGGGTTGCTCCAGCCTCAATGGCAATCCGTTTCTCCACACCGGGAGGGAGGACCTCCTCCTGGTAGCTCTTCGGTTGCTCCTCGAAAAGCTCAAAAGAGGGCATGCTCACAACCCTCACCCGTACACCTTCCTGAGCGAGTTTCTCATAAGCCTCAAGGGCCACGTGGACTTCAGAGCCCGAAGCGATGAGGATGAGCTCCGGGTCGCCCTGGGAGTTATCGGCAAGGACATACGCTCCTTTCCTCAGACCCTCGGCTTTCCCGAACTTGCTCTGGTCGATGACCGGAACGTTCTGCCGCGTGAGGATGAGCGCCACCGGCCCTCCCTGCCGTTCAATGGCTACCTTCCAGGCCTCCCGGGTTTCGTTGGCGTCGGCAGGGCGGATGCAAACCATGTTCGGCATAACCCGGAAACTCATGAGGTGCTCCACTGGCTGGTGTGTGGGGCCGTCCTCTCCCACGCCCACCGAGTCGTGAGTCCACACGTAAATGACCTTGCAATGGGAGAGGGCCGCAATGCGCACCGCGGGACGCATATAATCGGAGAACACAAAAAAGGTCGCCCCAAAGGGAATGAGCCCTCCGTGGATGGCCATACCATTCAGGATGGCCCCCATGGCGTGTTCCCGCACACCAAAGGCAATGTTCCGGCCCTCGTACCCGATGGGTCCATCGACAAGTCCCTGGGTCCCGGAGGGTACGGATGCAGGTGCCTGGAAGCTCCCCTTGCCTTTCAAAACGGTACTGGTGGAGGGGTCAAGATCCGCAGAACCTCCAATGAGACCAGGAATCCGATCGGCCAGGACGTTCAGGATTTTCCCACCCACCGAGCGGGTAGCCACCGGCCCAGCACCTGGTTCAAACACCGGCAAATCCTTATCCCAGTCTGGTGGGAGTTTCCCCTCCATCATCATCCTAAGGGTCTCCGCTTCTTTCGGATATTCCCGGGAATAGGCCTCAAAGAGCTTCTGCCATTCCCGCTCCTTCTCCTCTCCTTCGCGGACAACCTCCCGCATGTGAGCGAGGACCTCTTCGGGAACGTAGAACTCAGGCTCAAGGGGCCAACCAAAGAACTCCTTGGTTGCCACAGCCTCTTCTGGTTTCAGGGGAGCACCGTGGACCTCAAAGGTGTCCTGTTTCGGGCTTCCATATCCGATGTGCGTCGTCACCATGATGAGCGAGGGGTGTTCGGTGTCTCTCCTGGCCTCTTCAATAGCCCGGCTTAAAGCGGCAAGGTCGTTCCCGTCCTCAACCTCAAGGACCTGCCACCCCAGAGCAAGAAAACGAGCCTTCACATCCTCGGTAAAGCAGATACGCGTCTCCCCCGAGAGGCTGATGTGGTTGTTATCGTAGAGGTAGATGAGTTTCCCAAGCTTCAGATGTCCCGCCAAAGACGCAGCTTCATAGGCCACACCCTCCATGAGATCGCCATCGCTCACCAGCGCGTAGGTGTAGTGGTCGATGACGGGAAAACCGGGACGGTTGAAGCGTGCAGCAAGATGCGCCTCAGCGATGGCCACACCGACTCCGGTGGCAAACCCCTGCCCCAGAGGCCCGGTGGTGGTCTCTATGCCACACTCCAAGCACCGTTCTGGATGCCCAGGCGTGTGGCTTCCCCACTGACGGAAATTCCTAAGCTCCTCAAGGCTCATCTTTTCGTACCCGCAGAGGTACAGAAGGGCATAGAGCATGGCCGACCCATGGCCAGCAGAGAGAATAAAACGGTCCCGGTTGAACCACTGAGGGTTTTTCGGGCTGTGCTTGAGAAACCTTCGGAAGAGGATGTACCCAATGGGTGCGGCCCCAAGCGGAAGACCTGGATGCCCGGACTTTGCTCGCTGGATGGCATCCAGAGCCAGCATGCGAATGGTGTTGACCGCAAGTTGCTCTAGCGATGCTCCCATCTCTTCTTCACCCCTTTTCCAGTTATTCCCTCTATTATAGAGGACAAATCACCAGGAAGGAGCGACCCTCTCCGCCTCTTCCTTCGCTATCCGGCACCAGGCAATGACGTTCTCCGGATTGCCGCCGATTGTGTGGTTGTCCTTCATGATGACCTCCACACAGCAATCTTTGGTGATTTCCAGGGCTTCACGGAGTTTCTTCCGGATGTACTCCTCATCGATGCGCGAAACCGCAAGGTCAGAGGGACTCGGTTTCATGGAGTAGATGTACTCTCTCCCCAGGTACTCCGCCATCTTCCCAAGGTCTGCCCAGGGGGAAACGGAAACCCGCCGAAGGCGGGGGAATCGCTTCACCACATGCCAGCGGGGATGCAACGGCTCACAGCACCCGTAGCAGTTGAGGCCAAAGCGCTCAAGGATAGCGTACTGGTAGGGGAAGATGAATTCCTCAAACATCTCGGGAGAAACGTAGCAGGTCTCCTGGCTCTCGGCAAACCCCCACATGTCGATGGTACGCACGTGCACCCCGTCGAAGTCCCTCTGGGGAAGCTCCGTGGTATACCCAAAGCCCCCTGAGCCCACGTACGTTCCGTCGTTATTCAGGGAGAGGAGGTTGTGTTGCTCGAGGAAATCGAGCTTTCTCAGGTGCCCATCCCGGAGGAAGGCCATGAGCTCGTGGAGTTCCCGGGGATGGTCGTACATATCGAGCATCACCTGTTCCAGCCCCCGCAGGTTCACCAGGGTCCAGGTCATACCCAGCGTCCACCACCAGATGGTCTTCCTTCGGACGATGAGGATGTCCCCGAAAACCTCCTGGGCAAGGTTGAGGAGTTTCTCGCTTGCCTCCTCATCGATGTGGATCTCGGGAAAGCGGAGTTTCTCCATGTCCCGGTAGTCTTTGAGCGGAGGATCCCACCGGTACGACCCCCAGGCTTCCACCTTCACGATGCTCTCCTCAAGGCCCCAGCCGGTTTCCTCGTACACATAGGGAACGTCAAAGTAGGGCTCAATTACTTTATCGTCCCCCATGGACTCTCCCCAGAAGATTTCTTTCCGGAGCCACATCTCCCAGTGGCGGGCAAGCCTCCCCTCACACTGCAGGCGCTGCGGTGGGATGATTTCGTTCCAGCCATTTTCAGGGTCGCAGAAGATTACCGGGCGGGTTCGCTCAAGGGCGTTGTGGCAGTACCAGAGCCTGCGTTTCTCCTCCTGCTCTGGGAGTTCCGAAAGCTCCCTGACCCTGCGGGCCAGAGTCCGGAGGATTTCCTGTTCTTTCGGAGTTACCTGAATCTCTTCACCCCGGAACGACACTCGGTACAGCGAGGCAACCGTCTGGTCAGTCACGCAACACATCGCCTCCCGTTCCAATTATACCCGAGAAGAACCCTACACGCAGGGCTTTTTTTCAGATATAATATCCTTTGAAGGAGGAGGGAAATGACCTCTGCGGAGCGCCTGAATACGGCACTGCACCACAGGGAGCCGGATAGAGTGCCCCTGGACCTCGGGGGCGTGGTTACCGGAATTACTCTGAAGGCGCACCGTGCGCTCTGCTCTTTCCTGGGGACCCCCTGTGGAGATATTCTCATTGACCGCGTCCAGTACCTTGTCCAGCCTAACGAGGATATCCTGGAACACTTTGCCATAGATACAAGATACGTGTATGACCCTGTTCCCAAGGAGGCATGGTCCACGGACCAGGAAGGATCGCTGTGGGAAGATTGCTGGGGGGTTCAGCGCCGCTTCACCGGATGCTATTTCGACATGGTCGCCCATCCCCTCGCCCATATCACCTCTTCGGAAGAACTGAAGCACTATCAACCTCCCTCACCCTCTCTTCCGGAAGATCTCCGAACCCAGGTTGCAGCCCGAAAAAAGGAAGGCAAAGCGGTTATCGTCAACTGCATCGGCTCGTGTTTTGAGTTTTCCTGGTACCTCCGGGGTTTCGCCCAGTTCATGACCGACCTTGCTCTGCAACCCGGCCTTGCCTGCGCCATTATGGACATAGTGCTCGACTTTGAACTGCAGCAGTTCGAGCTCCTTCTCAGAGAAGTGGGGGATCTCGTGGATGTTGTCCTTGTGGGGGACGACCTTGCCACGCAGCGTGGGCCTTTACTGTCCCCTGAGATGTACCGGAAGTACGTAAAACCAAGACAAAAAAGGCTCTACGAAGCCATCAAAAAACACACCCGGGCTTTGCTCTTCTACCATTCCTGTGGTGCCGTCACGCCTTTCCTCGAGGACCTCGTAGAGATTGGCGTTGATATCCTCAACCCGGTCCAGGTGAGCGCTTCGGGAATGAACCCGGCGTGGCTCAAGAAGCACTTCGGGGATGTTCTGTCCTTCTGGGGTGGCATCGATACGCAATGGACCCTTCCCTACGGAACCCCCGATGCGGTCCGTGAAGAGGTACGAAGGCGCATTGACGAGCTTGCCCCTGGAGGAGGGTATGTGCTCTGCGCAGTGCACAATATCCAGCCCGATGTTCCCCCAGAGAACATCGTAGCCATGTATGAGGAGGCAATCCGTTACGGAAGCCAAAGGGGGTGAGAGAAGAAAGAGACTTTTCATGCGCAAGCCTTGTGAGGTACACTCAAAAAACCTTTGACGGGAGGGATGGGTATGCGACGGAATCTCTTCATGGTGCTTTTTGTCTCTGTGGTCCTTGTGGGTACGCTGGCTTTTGCCCAGGAGAAAAAGCCGGCAGAGGGCATGTACTTCCGTCTTGTCACCCACGGAGGCGATGACCCCTTCTGGGCTGTGGTACAGAAAGGCGCCATGGATGCCGCAAAGGAACTCGGCTGCAAGGTGGATGTCGACCTCTGCGGCGGTGACCTGACGCTGCAGCTCAAGCGCTTCGAAGAAGCAGTGGCTATGAAGCCGAACGGCATTGCTCTTGTCATCAACGACGATACCGCCTGGGATGAACCGGTGAAAAGGGCTCTTGAGCAGGGCATCCCGGTCATCGGTATGAACAACGACGATTCTGAGGGTGCCGTGGGCAATCCTCGCCTCTGCTACATCGGCCAGAGCGAGAAAGCCGCAGCCTACCGGCTGGCCCGCCGGCTCTTTGACGAGGCAAAGGCCAGGGGCATTGACCTCTCCAAGGCCCACGTGGCTATGGCTGCTGAGGTTCCCGGAGCAAACTACGCCAAAATCCGTGCGAGCGGTATCCTCGAAGCCATGAAAGAGTACGGTATCACCTCTTACGAAATCATCGATGCCGGCGGCCTTGAGATGACCACCGTTGAGTCCCGGGAGACGGCCTACCTCCTTGCCCACCCCGAGACGACTTTCCTCATTGGTCTTGGTGGCATCTGTACGGACCGCCTCACCGCTTCTTTAAAGGCAGCAGGGAAGCAGCCCGGAGAGGTCATTGCTGGTGGCTTCGACACCACCCCTGATACCCTTGCAGGGATTAAGGAAGGGTACGTCACCGCCACCATTGATCAGCAGCAGTACCTCCAGGGCTACTTCGCCGTCTACGTCCTCTACCTCTATAACAAATACGGCTTCACCCCTAACATCGACACCGGCGGGTATCTCGTGGACTCCCCGGAGAAGATTGCGCTCATCGAGAAGCTCTCGCCGGAGCACATCCGCTAAAACCCAAAAGCCCCCGGGCAACCGGGGGCTTTTTGCAGGAGGATGAAGGAAAATGGAGTGGGTTCGAAACTTCCTGCGGTACCGGGCAGCCAATACCTTTCTCGTCTTCATCGGTCTTGTGATGCTCTTCTCCCTCCTGACTCCCAATTACCTCTTCGTCGACCGGAGGAACCTCGCCGCCTTAGGAAAACTCTTCCCTGATCTTGGTGTTGTCGCCCTGGGCGTTGGGGTACTCATGATTTGCGGAGAATTCGACCTCTCCGTGAGTTCAGTCCTTCCTTTCTGTTCCTATGTCTTCGTTCGCCTGCTCTACCGCGGAATCGCACCCTTCTGGGCTTTCTGGGCTGCCCTGGGGGTGGGAGCACTCCTTGGGCTTCTCAATGGCCTCATCACGGTGAAGACGAAGATGCCCTCCTTCATCACCACCCTGGGAACTATGATGTTCTGGCGAGGGGTGCTCTATATCTGGTCCAAGATGATGCCTGCAGGCATCCGCAATCTCGTCCCTTCTGGGTCCCCCTTTGAACGTACCTTTGCTGGAACGGTGGGGTCCTTTTTCCCGGTCCAGGCGCTGTGGTTCACGATTTTTGCCGTTTTCCTCGGCATCCTCCTCCACTACCATCGCTTCGGGAACTGGATTTACGCTACCGGAGATAACCGGGATGCTGCCCGGGCCATGGGGATCAACACGGACCTCGTGAAGACCATTTGCTTCATGATCGTGGGGGTCCTCTGTGGGTTTTCTGCCTGCATGCAGGCCGTGCGCATCGGTTCTTTTGCCGCCACCCAGGGTATCGGTTTTGAACTCCGGGCCATCGCCGCCTGTGTCGTGGGGGGCACATCACTCCGGGGTGGTGTGGGGAGCATGCCAGGAATTGTCCTTGGAGCCCTCACCATTCCCATCCTCGACAACGGCCTCATTCTCCTGCGCGTCCCGGTGTTCGGCATCAGTGCTTTCATCGGTATTGCTACCATCCTCTTTGTGGTGCTCAACAGTTACGTGGAACGGAAAACACGATAACAGGGGAGAGACGGATATGGAGAGACAGAACGGTGACCTCCTGGTACGGATGGTGAATATCCACAAGTGGTTCGGCCGGGTGTATGCCCTTCGAGGAGTGGACTTTGAGGTCTACCGGGGAGAAACGGTGGGGCTCATCGGGGACAATGGTGCAGGGAAGTCCACGCTCATCAAAATCCTCTCCGGGTACCATCAGGCCGACCAGGGGGAGATTTACTTTGAAGGCCAGAAAGTACGGATTGCTTCCCCCCGGGATGCCCGGAAACTCGGCATCGAAACGGTCTACCAGGAACAGGCTCTGGCACCAAACCTGAGCATTGCCCGGAACATCTTCATGGGTCGAGAGCCAGTAAGACGCTGGGGCATCATCGACCGGAAGGTCATGAACGAGGAGAGCATGAAGGCCCTGGCAAATCTCGGCCTCCGGCTGCGCTCTCCGGACCTCCCTGTGGTCACGCTCTCTGGGGGCGAGAGACAGGGTGTGGCCATCGCCCGGGCCCTCCACTTTAAGGCCAAACTCGTAATTCTGGACGAACCTACGGTGGCACTCTCCGTAAAAGAGGTCGAGGAGGTTCTCGAGTTCGTCCGCCAGCTGCAGCGTGAGGGGATTTCGGTCATCTTCATCACCCACAACCTCTACCACGCCTACGACATTGCCGAGCGCTTTGTGGTCATGGCCCGGGGCAAGAAGATGGCCGATGTGAAGAAGAAGGACACCTCTCCCGAGGAGCTCTCTCAGCTGGTCATCAAAAGCGCCTTTGCCGAATAGCCACGGGAAAGGGGTCGGGAAAAGCATGAACGAAAGAAGAATGAGCCTTGGACGGAAACTGTTGCTTTCTCGCTCGTCAAGTGTTCTCATCGTGCTTGTGGTGCTGGTCCTTGGGTTTGCCATCCTCTCCCCTGAGCACCGCTTCGTGGACCCCGACAACCTCAAGGTCCTCCTCTCCCTGGGATCGGAATTCAGCATTATCGCCCTGGGAGTGGGACTGCTCATGGTCTGCGGGGAGTTCGACCTCTCCATCGGGTCCATCCTCGTCTTCTGTTCTTTCGTGTTTTTGCGGCTCTTTGAGGCTCAGGTGCCGCTCTTCTCCATTGCCCTCACCACCATCCTCGTGGGTGCTGCTTTGGGAATACTCAACGGCCTCATCACCGTCCGCGCCCAGATACCCTCTTTCGTCACCACCCTTGGGACTATGATGATGTGGCGAGGACTGGCTTTGCTTTTCTCGGGTGGCGAACAGAGGGGCTGTGACGTTTCCACGGTTCCTTCCCGGTACTTCCTCCCCTTCTTCACGGGAAGAATCGGGGGGTTCTTCCCCGCCCAGGCGTTCTGGTTCATCGTCTTTGCCCTCGTCCTCGGCATCCTCCTCCACTACCATCGCTTCGGGAACTGGATTTACGCTACCGGAGATAACCGGGATGCTGCCCGGGCCATGGGGATCAACACGGACCTCGTGAAGACCATTTGCTTCATGATCGTGGGGGTCCTCTGTGGGTTTGTGGCCTGCGCCCAGATTGCTCGCACTGCCTGTTTCACCTCCCGGGCAGGGGAGGGCTGGGAGCTGAAAGCCGTGGCAGCCAGCGTCGTTGGAGGTACGTCGCTTCGGGGTGGTGTGGGGAGCATGGTGGGGATTTTCATCGGTGCCCTCACCATCTCAGTGATTGAGAATGGGCTCGTGGTGATGCGCATCCCGTACTTCTGGACCTATGTGGTCTTTGGGCTCGTGATCCTCTTCTCGGTGCTCTCCAGCATGTACATAGAGAAGAAGCAGCGAGAAGCCCATCGATAACTGGAAAAACCTGGTAACCCGACCATGTCGCGGAAACGGGCCATTGTGTACCTCCTTGCCGCTGCCCTGTTCTGGAGTTTCGGTGGCCTTCTCATTAAACTCGTCACCTGGAATCCCGTGGCGATTGCCGGAGTCCGGAGCGCCATCGCCTGCGGATTTCTCCTCTGCTTTTTCCGCCCTCGTCTCTACCTCACCCGTCTTGAGGTTCTTGGGGGTCTTGCCTACGCCGCAACGGTGGTGCTTTTTGTTCTCGCCAACAAACTCACTACCGCTGCCAACGCCATCCTCCTCCAGTACGGCGCTCCCGTATACGTCGCCCTCCTCAGCCAGTGGCTCCTTGGCGAGGTTCCCTCCCGTTTCGACTGGCTCTCTGTGGTCCTTGTGGTTGGAGGAATGGTGCTCTTCTTCCTTGATCAATTGAGCCCGGGGAACATGCTCGGCAACTTCGTAGCCATCGGCAGCGGCATTGCCTTTGCCTTCCTCATCGTCACCCTGCGAATGCAAAAAGACGCTGAACCCTTGCAGTCGGTGTTTGTGGGCAACCTCTTCGCTGCCTTGGCAGGCCTTCCCTTCTGCTTCGGCCCCTTTCCCGGTGGGCGGAGCCTTACAGGACTTATGCTCCTTGGAACGGTGCAGATTGGGCTTTCCTACCTTCTCTACGCCCAGGCCATACGGAAGGTCAGAGCTCTTGAGGCTAGCTTAATCCCAATGATCGAGCCGGTTCTCAACCCCCTCTGGGTCTTCCTCGCCTTTGGAGAGTCTCCAGGACGCTTCGCCCTGCTCGGAGGTGGAGTGATTCTCCTTGCCGTTTTCCTCCGGTACCTCCTTGAGGACACACAGACCGTCATTCCTCAAGGAGGGCAACCCGGTTCCCCTCAAGGAGATTCGTCCCCCAGATAACGCGGCTATTCCTGCTTTGCATCACCCCCAGAGGGTTGTCGGCAATCCGGTTCCCCGCAAAAATGCCCTCTGCTTCCTTCAGGAAACACACCCCACCAACCGTGTGTTCCAGCACCTCATTCCCCTCAAAAAGGAGGAACGACCCGCAGGTAACCCCCCAGGCATTCCGGATAAAGCGGGAGTTCCGGACCACCGCAGCAGCACCACGCCGGAGAAGAATCCCCTCTCCTCCGTTCTCAAGAAAGAGTGAGTCCTCGACCTCTATCCGGGACCCGCTCTCAACGAGAATTCCTGCCGCCTCGTTCCCCAGAAAAACACAGCGGCGAAAGACACACGAGGCCCCCTTCGCCACCACGACACCGTTCCCCATCCAGCTCAGCTTTTCCCGCACGCCTCCCCGGAAGAGGCACTCCTCAAACACTACCCGGCCCTGCAGGACCACCACCACGTTGCCCTTGTGCCGGCCCCGGAGCGAAAAGGCCACACCCCGGACCCTTCCTTCTCCTCCTCCCTCAACCCGGATCACCTCTCCGTCCCGGAAAAGCACCGTCCCCTTCATTCCCACAAGGAAAAAGGGAGGCGCAAGAACTGCCCGGTTCTGCAGCACGTAGTCCCCTGGATGGAACGCCACAAAACCCCCTGAGGGGACAAGCGGTTCCTCGGGGAAAACGGGCCGGAAATCCCGAAAGGACAGCGCCCCTTCCTCCTCAGGGAAAGGCCTTCCCTCTCCCTGGAAAGCGGTAAGAAGTCCGGCAAGACCGTTCTTCAAGGTGTCTTCAGAGGCCATCTTCCTCAACCCTCAGAGCGAAATCCCCAAAGACCAGGAGGAGGTTTCGTCTCAGAAAAATGCACTCGCCTGGCTCGACCTTTCGGGACTCCCCACAGGGGGAAACCACCTGCCAGTGCCCCATCCCCGAAAAAACGTATCCTTCGCCTTCCCTCCACCGGACTTCTCCGAGGGTCTCGTCCTCCCTCTGGCCGTGGAGCATTTTGGCCACCAGGTGAAATCGGTGTCCAAGGACAATTTTCCGCTTTGCCGCGACCAGAACCCCCTGGCCTTTCCTCTCGAGGACACTGCACACCACCGGGTGGGGACGGCGCACAGTCTCCCCACAGAAGGGGCAGCGGCGAAGGGGAAGGGGCATCCAGTACGGATACGGGAAGTACTGGGCGCACTTCAAGCACCGCCAGAGCTCGAAAAAGGCGAAAAAGAGCGCCCGCTCCCATTCCCGCGCCAGGGGACGCTGCTCAGGAGAACGAAGGCCTTCAAGGAAACTCCGCTCGACGAGCTCCTGAAGGTGGGGAGGGAGCACGCAGTAACTGAGCACACCCCGGCGGAAAAGCGGTATCCCCAGGCGCTCGGGGCGATTCCGGAAGTCCAGGGGATGTTCACTGAAGAGCGCCATTTTCCCCCACCCGAGCCGTTCGTCCTCTTCCGGATCCTCAGCGTAGCAGACAAGAGGCTGCAGGGGATTTCGGAAAAGGAGCGTGTGGAAGACAAGGACTGCGAGGCTGTGCCGGTCGGTCCTTTGATTCGGGGTTTCTCTGCCCATGACCACTTCCGGAGCCATGAAGGGCATCATTCCTGCAACCTGAGGGGGGAGAAACCCCGGGACCACAAGACCGTCAAGGTCAATGAGCACCGCAAGGCCCTTGCGGATATCCACCAGGAAGTTGCCAAAATGGAGATCGGCATGGGCACACCCCTTCCCGTGGAGCGCCGCTACGGTCCGGGTGATGCTGTGGGCCACCTGGAGGTAGTTGAGCCAGTTCGCCCCCTCCTCCACCGCCCTCTTGAACTCCCGGGGACTGAAGATGTAATCGACGAGCTCCCGAAAAGGGGGGCGAGGGATTCGCTTCGTCACCACCCCAATCCTCCGCCACCCGTCAATTTCTCGCACCAGCGCCACAGGCCAGCAAAGAAAACTGGCCTCTTCTCCCAGGTTTTTGCCCAGAGCGAGGACCCGCCGGAGGAGTTCCTCCTTTCCGGGAGGAAGAGTTCTGTCGTGGTACACCTTCACCACGAAGTTCCCGCAGCGGCTGAAGTACACCTCTCCTTCACCACCCACGAACACCGGACCCTCGACCTCAAGACGCTTCGGCACAAACGGAAAAGGAGAAACGGTTGTGACCCTCATCGGTACACCACCACGAGTGTCCGATCGTCAAAACTCCCAGGAAGCGTATACGTCCCCAGCCAGAAAACGAGGCGCCGCGCCGCCACCTCGCGACTCGAAGTCGCACGAACCTCCCGAAGAATGTCCAGGGCAAAACGGTCAGTGATATCCTCCGGAGGCCCGTAGAGACAATCATCAGCAAGGCCATCGGTCATGAGCATGAAGGCCGAAAGATGGTCCTTCCGGAAATCAAAGGTTCCAGCACGGCAGAAGTCCCGCCAGTCAGGCTGGGTCAGCACCTCCACCTCACCCGTATCACGTCCCTCCTGAACGCTTATGAGCACACTCTTTCCGTCTTTCCGAACACCAAGGAGCGCTCCATCTCCAATGTGGAAGAACGCCCCCTTTTCCTCGGCCACATGGAAAAGGCAGCAAAGCAACGTCGTGGCGAAATCCTGTGGGTCCCTTCCCTCCCGCTGGGCTAAGTCCTGGAGCACCCGGTGCGTGTACTCACCGGCTTCAAAAAGGTATTCCTGAACGGTTTCCCAGGGAGGGATTTCCCCTTTTTCCGCCTCTCCTTCCTGGAAAAAGCTGAGTACCCCCACCTCGCACCATCCCGGAATCGGGGAAAGGGAAACGGAGTCCTTCTCAAAGGTTCCCTTCGTAGAGATACGACGGACCTTTCTCGTACAGCTATAGGGGAGGTGAAAGAGCACCCGGTCGGTGAAGGCGCTCACCGCCAGTGCCGACCCCCACACTCCTTTCGGGGCATTCCCAACTCCGTCGGCCACCGCAACGCAGAGCCAGTCACCCTTTGACCGAACAAGAAGACTGTCCTCCCGACCCCTGTGCTCCCGGGAATGTAGCCTCCCTACGGCACTGCCACCAACGAAGCTGTACCGCCCAAGGGCTCCGAAAACGGCAATCCAGTCCGGATGGGTGTTGAAAGACGAAAGCACTCGGTCGCCAGCGATGAATCCCTGGGGGATGTTCGCACCTCCCTATGGGATGTACTGCAGAACGTCCGGAGGCATGGGTATGGACATGGGTGAGCCCTCGCCCTGACCCTGAGGCCGCGAAAGAGTCTTGCTCACAGTACGCACAGTTTGAGAGACCCAGCGGAAAAAGGCGGAAAACGATGCGGCGTCGGAGTCCATCTTGAAGCTCGGCCCAATGGCGATTTCCCGAAGCGTGGCCTCATCGATGTCCGGACCGCAGCCCACGGTAATCACGTTGAGCACCTTGCGTTCTCTCCGCTTGAGCAGTTCTTCCCGCGGGGTTCGCCAGTCGTCAGTGGGTTTCCCGTCGGTGAGGATGAAGACAAGAGGCTTCCAGTCACCCTTTTCCCCTCCCGGAACGGCCTTCTTCACATCCCGATCGAGGGACTCGATGAGCAGCCGAAGTGCCTGCCCAAGGGGGGTGTATCCTCCCGCCTCAAGGGGAGGGAGGGTCAGCTGGTCAATGGGCACAAGCCCCCGGGTGAGGTTTTCGACTTCTTTTCCGAAGGTAATGACCGAAACCCAGACCGTCTCCCGGGCGAAGGTGTCGTTCTCCACCTCTCGCTTGAACAGCGCCACCCCCTCCTGGAGGGCCTGAATGGGTGCTCCCGCCATGCTCCCCGAAGTGTCAAGGAGCAGGTACACCGGCAAACGACGCAGACCCTGGCTCAATGCCACATCCATCTCTATGCGCTCTTCCATACGTCTCACCCTCCCGCAGAAGAACATAAAGAATCATGCCATTTTCCCAGCATCCTCCGCACAAGGGGAACACCAACCAGAATCGCCCCGTGGGGGCACACCTCCTGACACACAAAGCAGCGAATGCACTGGGCGTACTCTATAGAAGGGAGGTGAACTCCTTCATTCCAGCGCAGGGCCTGAGGATGTGCAGGACAAACCTCGGTGCACACCCCACAACCTTTGCAGAGCTCCCGCCGGATGGCCGGGTAGGGAAGGAGGAAACGTCGCACAAGGGGGAGAAAGAGTTTCCTCGAGGGAGCTACCCGGGGCATCCGCAGGACCTCAAAATCTCTTTGCTCAAAGCGCCCAGGATCGTCCCCCCAGAGTACGATGGCCTCTTTTCGCCACGTCCCCAGGCCAAGACGTTCGCCCTCAGAACAGGTGGGAACAAGGACAGGATCAAGGTGGATCAACCGTGCCAGGGTAGCATCAAGCGCCACGGGATCCCGGGAAAAGGCCAGAAGCCCCATGAAACGGGGTTTTCCGTTTCGGGGGCCGTTACCCTCCATCGCCACCACCGCGTCCATGACGAAGAAGGCCGGACGGAGGAGACGGTTGAGATCCACGAGCATCCGGGAAAACAGCGTGGCATCAGGAATACGAAAGTGGTACTCTCCTTTTCGCACCCCCGGAACGCACCCAAGCTGGTTCTTCACCGCCCCTGTGACCCTGGTGAGCCCATGGGTTTTCCATTTCGGAAGGCTCACAAGAGCGTCGTACTCCCTGATCCCCCTGGCGATGGTGAACTTCCTGTGCTGCACACCCTCTGGAAAATCCACCTCCACCCCATGGGTAAAATCCACGAAATCCACGCCCAGAGACCGGGCCACCTCGAGGATGCCGGCTTTTTTCGCCACACTCTCAGGCGACCCGAAGGCGGGGGAATCCCCGAATCCCACCCGGTACCCCGCTTCCAGGAATACCTTCGCCACCGCCCGGAACACCGCAGGATGGGTGGTCACAGCCCGCTCCGGAGCCTCACCCACAAGGAGATTGGGTTTGAGGAGCACGCTCTTTGCCCCAGGACACAGCGCCTCCGGTCCCCCAAAAAGGGCAAAACCCCGGCGAACGGCTCTCTCCACCTCCCCCTCATCGTAACCCGGACAGAACACCAGGGCAACAGGAGACGACATCGCTTGCAGACCCCCTCAGGGTACGGTACAATACCAGAAAACCAGCGCCAGGGGAGGTTGTCCAATGCGCGAGAAAGTTCGCCACCTTGCCTTCACGGGGATCTTCATCGCCATGAGTGTGGTGCTCACCCGATTCGCCAGCCTCCGCATCGCCATCGGCGGTATTGAAGGCATACGGATTGGTTTTGGAACCCTTCCCATCATCCTCAGCGGCGTTCTCCTTGGACCCATTTCCGGTGCCCTCACGGGGGCCCTTGCGGACATCATTGGCTTTGTCCTCAGCCCCATGGGACCGTATTTCCCCCACTTCACCCTGACGTCAAGCCTCTACGGAGTAATTCCAGGGGTTGTGTCGCTTCTTCCCCTTCGCTCAAAGACCCTTCGGGTCTTCTGTGTTGTAGCCATTCCCCAGGTGGGCGTAGGGCTCTTCCTCACCCCCTACTTCCTCCACACCCTCTTCGACATGCCCTGGAAGATTCTCCTTGCTCCTCGCCTTGTGAGTGTACCGCTTAACACCATTGCTTTCACTGTGCTCATCCTTAGCCTCTTTCGGGTGCCGGCGTTTGCCGCTTTCGGTGAACGGTAGGGCTCAAAGACGTTCGCAGAATTCCCGGAAGCGCCGCGCCGCCGCTTCGAGGTCTTCTCTCCCTGAAAAGATGCTCGAAGTTCCAGCCACGAACACGTTGGCCCCGGCTCTCTTGAGCTGGGGCACGGTCTCCTCACTGATCCCTCCATCGACGGCAATATCAACGGCAACACCGAGCTCAAGGCTCATCTTCCGGATGACTTCCACCTTGGCCACGACCTCAGGGACAAACCTCTGCCCCACAAAACCCGGATCCACGGTCATGCAGAGGACGAGATCAAGGTAAGGGAGGAGATAGCGCAAAAACTCCGGGCTTGTGGAGGGGTTCAGGGCAATGCCCACCTTCTTGCCAAGCCTCTTCACCGCATCGACCAGGTGGTGCAGTCGCGGGTTTCCCTCGGCATGAAAGGTGATGCTGTCGGCTCCAAGCTGGGCAAAGAGCGAGAAGTGCGCCTCGGGGTTCACCACCATGAGGTGGACATCAAAAAGGAGTGAGGTCTGGGGACGGAGCTTCTTCAGGAGGTTCGTCCCGATGGCAAAATTGGGCACAAACACCCCATCCATGATGTCGATGTGGAGCATCTCGATTCCGGCTCGCTCGAGCTTCCGGACATCCTCGAGGAGGGCGAGGTAGTTCGCACAGTCCAGAGACGCCGAAATCCTCGTCTTCATGGGATGAGCACCACCTTCACGTACGACAGCCGTCGCTCCCGCATTCCTGAAAGAAAAGCCGGCGCTTCCTCAAGACGGATGCGGTGAGAGATCAACGGGGCAAAGGACACCCGTCTCCCGGCAGCAAGGTCAAGAACCTTCTTCCAGTCAGAATCAAGGAAGGTGAAACTCGAGTTCCAGCTCCCAAAAACCGTGAGTTCCTTCCGGAGGATGTGCCCAAAATCCGCCGGCTGGAGGGTGAGCTCTTTCTCCTGGTTCCCCAAAAGCAGCACCTTCCCCTTCTTGCGCACAAGCTTCAGGGCGTCCACCAGGGCCCTGGCGCTACCTGAAGCCTCAACCACAAGGTCGATGCCTTCAGGTTCTGCGGGGAAAAAGGAGGGGAAAAGCGTCACATCAAAACCCAGATTCCTTGCCAGAGCGAATTTGTGCTCGTCTACATCGTACCCGATGAGTCGCCGAACTCCCGCAAGCTTCAGCCACATTCCAAGAAGCAGCCCCACCGGTCCAAGACCGAACACGGCTGCGCTTTCCCCCATAACCTCACCCACACGCCGGACGGCATGGAACGCCACCGCCGCAGGCTCGGTGAGAGCACCTTCTTCAAAGGAAAGGTTCCCCGGAAGGGGGAGGAGATTGGCCACAGGCGCCACGACGTACTCGGCAAATGCGCCATTTTGGCGAGAGCCAAGGTACCCGTAGTCCTCGCAGAGCTCATACCACCCCATCTCACAGTAGGGACACTTCCGGCAAGGAAGGAGGGGGTACACCACCACCCGCTCTCCCACCCACCGTTCATCTTCTCTCCCTCCCACGGCTACGACCTCTCCTGAAAATTCGTGTCCTGGAATGAGGGGGTAGAAGTAGGCAATGTCCCCAAAAATCCGGGGGAGATCCGAGCCGCAGATGCCACAGGCCCGGACCCGGACAAGGGCTTCCCCGGATCTCGGTTCGGGAAGCGGGACTTCAGCAAGGCGCAGGCGACCTCTACCCTCAAGAACCAGCGCCTTCATAACCCGGGTCATGGGTTGACCACAACCTTGAGCCCCTCGTGGGATTCAGCCACCCGGAAGGCCTCATGGACGGCCTCAAGGGGGAAGCGGTGAGTGATGTACCAGGAAGGATGCACCATACCTTTTGCCATTACCTGCAGGGCTTTCCTGTGATGGCGGGGAAGGCTTCCATGAGTCCCGAGGACCATGCACTCCCGGTAGTGGATGAGGTTACTCGGGATGGAGATGTTCCGGGCATCCTTTGGCAATCCGCCGAAAAAGTTAATTCGCGCCCGGTGACGGGCAAGGCGCAACGCCATCTCCTGGGCATCGGGAGAGGCGCAGGTGACCATCACCACATCCGCCCCCTCTCCCTCGGTCACCTCGAACACCTTCGCCTCAAGGTCCGGGTCGTCGGCAAGGAAATAGTGGTCGGCGCCGAATTTCTTCGCCATCTCCAGGCGCCTCAGAGAACGCTGGACAACGATGATATTCGTCGCCCCCATGAAGCGGCCCATCTCAATCATCATGCACCCGATGGGACCGGCACCGATGATAAGGAGTGTGTCCCCCACACCGAGCTGACTCATCTCAAGGCCGTTGATGGCACAGGCCAGGGGTTCGGCGAGGGAGGCCTCGTCGTACGAGAGATTCTCAGGAATCCGGTGTACTGCCCCCTGAGTGACGGTCAGGGCGTTCAAGAGGATATACTCGGCGAATCCCCCGGGGAACTGGTACCCGATGGCGTAGTTAGTGGCACAGTTCGTACCCATCCCGTTCTGGCACCAGTAGCAAGCTCCACAGGGGACATCGGCACCGATGGCCACCCGGTCCCCTACCCGGAATTTGGTCACCCCAGGACCAACGGCCACGACATCCCCGGCGACTTCGTGCCCGATAATCTGGGGGAATTTCACCCGGGGGTTTCCGAAGTGGAAAATGCGGATATCCGAGCCACAGACAGAACACGCCCGAACACGAACGAGAACCTCTCCTTCCCTGGGAGAAGGGTCAGGAACCTCCATGATGCTGAGACGATCAAAACCTTCTAAGACTGCGGCGCGCATGCTCCTTCATCCCTCTTGAGCCAGTCTACCCTACGTCCTTTCAATCCTCCCTGAAACCTCCGTGCCGTTACTCAGAACATCAGAAACCGGACAGCGTTTCTTCACCTCGTCAAGGAGCCATTGCAGCTCCTCCTCAGAGAGTTTCCCGCTGACCTTCACCACAAAACGGATGGAGAGAAAACCGGGACGCACAATGTCATACTGCCCCATGAACCCCCGGGGGTCGAGATCGCCTTCCGCCTCGATAGCTATTCTCTCCACCGGAAGGTTCTTTTCCCGAGCTACCACCACCGTCACAATGCCCAGACACCCGATGAGCGCGGCAAGGATGCCCTCAACAGGATTGGGCGCCGAATCCTTCCCTCCCAGGGAAGGGGGCTCGTCAAAGCTTAGAGAGAAATTCCTGACCCTTGTGTCAATACGCAAACCCTCGACCCACTCACCTGATGCCTTGAAGGTCAGAACGCCCACAGCATATTCCTCCTCTCTATGATCGAGGCATGCAGAGAATTTCCCGGACTTTCAGGTCGAAGAAAGAATTCTGGTGGCACGGACGCAGAACAAGCGCCGTATCCGCCCCCTTTCCACTCCCCCCAAGGGCGATAACGTCCTCCGTCGTGGGAATTGCCCCCGCGTCGGCAGCCATGATGGCCACCTCGACCGCCACCTTAAACCCCTCTGAAATCCGCCGGAAGCTCTCGGCAATGACCTCGGGGATACTCAAACCCCCAAAACGTTGACGGAATGACCGGGAAATGCCGCTCAATGCATGGGACCCCTGCACCACGGTCATCCCCATGGATTCAAGAAGGGCCCGGCGCTCGGGAGAGAGGGAAACCTCGTCCCCTCCGGAAAACCCGGCATGGTACGTGCACACCACAATTTTCCCCTGGTACCCTTCCTGACGTGCCCTCTCCCCAAGACGAAGGGCAGTTTCTCCGGAACTCGAGGCCACCACAAGGTAGGCGATACCGCCCTCCTTTGCCCTCTTCACCGCACACTCCAGGGCTTTCTCCGTATTCTGAGGACCCGGAGCCTCAAAATACCAGACGGTCCGCTCCTCCATCCTCCTCCCTCCTCACTGGTGGAGTTCGAGCATCTCTCCGGTCTCCATGTAGTAGATACGCTCGGTGATGTTCGTGATGTGGTCGCCGATGCGCTCGAGGTACCGGGCAATCATGAGCATCCAGATGGCCTGGCGGGCCACCTTAGGATCAGCTTCAATACTCTGCACCACGTCCTCATGAATGGCCCGGTAGAGAGCATCCACCTGGGCATCGGCGTCGACCACCTTCTGGACGATGCCCAGGTCCCGACGGAGAAAGGCGGTGATGGTCTCCTCGAGCATATGGATGACGATTTCCGCCATTTTGGGAACTTCAGTGAAAGGCCGAAAGATGGGATTCTCCGCAAGGCGGATGCTGAACTTGGCGATGTCGATGGAGTAGTCTCCGATGCGTTCCACATCAGTGATGATCTTCAAAATAGCGGCAATCACCCGCAGGTCCTTTGCCACCGGCTGCTGCAGGGCAATCATGCGGAGGCACTTTTCCTCGATTTTGAAGTTGTAATCGTCCACCACATCGTCGAGGGCGATGACTTCCCTTGCCTTTTCAACATCCCGCTCCTTCAGGGACTCCACCGCCATCTGGAGCATCTTCTCTGCCGCATGGGTCATGCTCACCAGGTCCTCCTGGAGCTCGGTGAGCTGCCGCACGAAGTGCTCTCGCAGGATCTGCATATTCAACCTCCCAGAGATTTGCCACTATTAAATCAAAGATCGAGGAGTTTCGCTACCCTCTTCTCAAGGTCACAGAGGGCAACCGTTGGCCTTCCGCTCAAAAGACCACACACCTCTCCGGGATTCACAAGGATTGTTTTCCCCTCCTCTTTGATGATCGCCTCGTGGGTGTGACCGTACACCACAAGGTCATAGTGACCGCTTGTAAAAGCGAGTTTTGCCGGCTGGTAGAAGTGGGAAACGAAAATCCGAAAACCCCGCTCTTCGAGTTCCAGGAAGGGGGCCTTGATCCGCCCTTCAGACTTCTGGAAGATTCCCAGGATTTCCCCGTCGTTGTTGCCCAGTACTCCAAACCAGGGGATGGTGAGTTCCGCAAGGACCGCAACCGAGAATGGCGCCACGTAGTCTCCGGCATGAATGACAAGCTCAGCCCCTTCCTCCTGTAGGACCTTTAAAGCCCTCCGGAGTTCGGTCAGATGGTCGTGACTGTCGGAAAGCACTCCTACCCGCACCCGCCCCACCTCCTCAGAATTTCTCCCAGTGGAGAACTTCTCGCAGTTCCCGCTTGAACGTGTGGCCCCTTGGCACCTCAGCCGGATACCCTATGGCGATAAGGCTCACCAGGCGGTACCCTTCCGGAACCCCCAGAAGACGGCGCACTTCCTCCGCGTAGGGCTTCTTGTCCCCCGCCACCCAGCAGGATCCAAGGCCAAGAGCCCAGGAAGCGAGAAGAATGTTCTCCGTCGCCGCGCACCCATCCTCGAGGTAGTACTTGGTTTCTCTGCAGAACACCGCAATAAGAACTGGAGCCTCACGGATGAACTTCCCATAGTCGGTGAGTCTGGCGACTTCCTCGCGCTTTTTCTGGTCCGTCACCACCACGAACTCCCAGGGCTGGAGATTGTTTGCCGAAGGAGCAAGCCGGGCACAGTCGATAATGGTTTCGATCTTCTCCCGTTCCACCGTCTGCGGAGCAAAGCGCCGGATGGAACGGCGAGTCCTCAATGCTTCCAGAGCATCCATCGCTTTCCCTCCTCTCCTCCAAGGAGTTTCAGCTGCTCATACATCCGTTTCTTCTCCGAGACACTGACCCGCATCCGTCCCACAATCTGGGAGAAGAAGTCAATGGTCGTATCGTAAACCCTGCGGTCCACAGGGAAGGGGGTGCCGTCTTTGCCTCCATGGGCAAAGGAAAAACTCACCGGGTCGGTGTAGCTTGGAGGTGTCCCGAGGACCACCTCTGCGGTAAGCGCCAGTGCCCTCAGGGTCTTGGGCCCAACACCCCGAGAGGCCAGAACCTCGAGGAAACTCCCCGGCTTCTTTTCGCAAAGGAGCGCCAGGGTCTTCTCCATCCGGGAAAGGTCGAAATCCTCTTCCCGGATGTGATGGCGGCGGGGAAGCACAAGATGCCGAAGCGCACCAGAGACGGTTTTCCGGACGGTAGGAAAGCCTTCCCCAAGCATCGCCACGATACCCTCCTGACAGGGCTTGCTCTCCCGGGCTACGAGATTCAGGACCTCCGCCTCCCGAATGCCACAGATTCCCGCATGGGGCTCGCAGGTAAAATCCTCCACGCGTTCCCCCAGCCAGTGGTACCTCCGGGCAAAGCGGGTATCGGGATTCATCCCCTGCTGGACCACGGACCACTTTCCTGAAGAGGTGAAGAAAAACACGTGGTGGTAGAGGATATACCCATCCTGCAGGGCGGTGTTATCGATTTTGGCACTGAGCCTGCTGTAGGTGACGAACTCCTCCCCAAAAGGAAGTGCATCCTGTTCGGCATGGCGCAGGATTTCTTCAGGGGTTTTCCTCGAAGTTCCTCCCTTTCCTCCACAAATGTAAAGCCCCAGGTCTTTCTCCTTTCCCCGGACGGCTTCTTTCAGTGCCCCACAGAGGGTCGTGGTGAGGCCGCTTGAGTGCCAGTCAAACCCAAGGAG
The DNA here is from genome assembly GCF_051549785.1 of Candidatus Caldatribacterium sp. SIUC1. Lineage (GTDB taxonomy): Bacteria > Atribacterota > Atribacteria > Atribacterales > Caldatribacteriaceae > Caldatribacterium. The sequence goes on from NZ_CP189974.1 coordinate 1,924,177, forward strand.
GCACCCCAGGGACTGGAAGAACACCGGATCGGCAATGCGACGAAGGAATTCCTCGGGTCCAAAGAGCGCAACGATGGCCTCAATGATGCACCCGCCAAGCCTTTTCATTCGCTCAAAAAGCCACGGAGGGCACTGCCCTCCATGGAGTGGCAGGTCAGTAAAACCACTCCGCCTCATGCTCGCCTTACGTCACAGCTTGTACCCGAACTTCCTGAGGAGGACCTTCCGCGCCGCAATGTCCCCTTCGGTCTCCACTCCCTTGGTCTTCAACCCGTCCACCACTCCGAGGACTCCTCGCCCCTGCTCCGTTTCCACAAGGATGACCTGAATAGGGTTGGCGCTGGCACAGAAAATGCGACATACCTCGGGAACCATTTTCACGGCATTGAGCACATTAATAGGATACCCCTCTTTCAGGAAAATCACAAACACATGCCCTGCCGAAAGCAAAAGGGCGTTTCTCTTTGCAAGCTCCACGAGTTCCTCATCATTCCCGCTGTACCGCACAAGACAGGGTCCAGAGGACTCACAGAAGGCAATACCGAACTTGAGGTGCGGGGAAGAGGTCGCAAGAGCCTCGTGGAGGTCTTCCACGGTCTTGATGAAGTGCGCCTGTCCGAGAATCACGTTGTACCCTTCAGGGTTTTCAAGGGCCACGAGCTTCAGCTCCACTTTCTATCCCCCCTCATGAAGATTTTCCGAATCTCAAAAGCCAAGAAAGACAGGAGAGAGAAACCCAGGGCGAACATCCACTGCCAGAACGTCAAAAAATGCGTGTCGAAAATCTCCCGAAGGAAAGGGACAAAGACGGTGAGCAACACCACACCGAGGGAAATCCCACAGGCTTCAAGGAGGAAAAGATTGGTCCTTGGATCCACCTTCCAGGCGTTCAGGCGCTCCGAGCGAAAGCTGTACGCCCTCCAGAGCTCTCCAAGGGAAAGTGTGACAAAAGCGATGGTCCTTGCGGTGTGAAGCCCCCAAAGACGCAAACCTAAGACAAAAGCGACCACCACTGCCAGAGTGATAAAAGCCGCTCCGAAGAGAACGGTCCGCAGGTACAGGGAGGTCAGAATGCCTTCTTTGGGATGGCGAGGCGGACGGGTCATGAGGTCGGGTTCGGGAACCTCCACCCCCAGGGCTAGGGCGGGGAGTCCGTCGGTGACAAGGTTCACAAGGAGAATCTGCACCGGTACGAGAGGTCGGGAGAGCCCAAGAAGAATCGGGACGAAGACCGCTCCGATTTCTCCGAGATTACAGGAGAGGAGGTACACCACGAACTTCCGGATGTTGTCAAAAATCATTCTCCCCTCCTTCACCGCCCGCACAATGGTAGCGAAATTGTCGTCGGCAAGCACCATATCGGCAACCTCTTTAGCCACGTCCGTCCCGGTGATGCCCATGGCGATACCGATATCAGCCTTCTTGAGAGCTGGAGCATCGTTCACTCCGTCTCCTGTCATGGCTACAACTTCGCCATTCTCCTGCAACGCCTCAACAATGCGGAGCTTCTGTTCCGGCCAGACCCGGGCAAAGACTCTGGTTCTTGTGATTCGCTCCCGTAACTCTTCGCGGGAAAGGCGCTCGAGCTCCTGCCCCGTGAGGACCTCATCCCCATGGTCAAGCAGACCCAGCTCCCGGGCAATGGCTGAGGCCGTAAGCGCACTATCGCCGGTAATCATGACAGTCCTGATTCCCGCTCCCTTCGCCTCAGCAAGTGCTCCGTAAACTTCTTTCCGCGGCGGGTCCATCATCCCCACAAGCCCCACGAACACCAGGTCTTCTTCCTTCCTTTCGTCGAGCTTCCCATCAGGAAGCTCACGGAAGGCAAAGGCCAGAACCCTCAAGGCCTCTCCTGCCATGGACGCAAGCTCTGTGACAACCCTTTTCCGTTCCTCTCCTCCAAGGGGGAAAATGCCTCCCTCGGCCTCATACCAGGAACACCGCTCAAGGAGAATCTCGGGAGCTCCCTTGACGAAAAGGAGATACCGTCCGTCAAAAAGGTGAAGCGTGGCCATCCGCTTCCGGGCAGAATCAAAGGGAATTTCGTCAAGGCGAGGGTGGTTTATCCGGAGTTCCTGCCAGGGAAAGTCCTGACGTTTTGCATACTCAAGGAGAGCAACCTCTGTGGGGTCACCGGAGGAGGATCCTTCCCCCAAGAAGGCATCGTTGCAGAGCGTGGCAATCGTCAGGAGCCGCCCAAGATCTTGACCAAAGGTCCACACCTTTCGAACCACCATCCGGTTCTCAGTGAGTGTCCCGGTTTTGTCCGTACAGATGTACGTGGTGCAACCCAGGGTCTCAACGGCAGGGAGTTTCCGTACAATCGCGTGGTGCCTGCTCATCCGGAAAACCCCAAGGGCCAGCACCACCGTCACCACCGCGGGAAGTCCTTCCGGAATCGCCGCCACCGCAAGGCTCACCGCGGTCATGAACATCTCAAAGGGTGGCTCTCCCCGCAACTCCCCAAGGAGGAACACCAGGGCACAGATGCCGATGGTCAGAAGCCCAAGAATCTTCCCCAGCCCGGCAAGGCGTTTCTGCAGGGGGGTAACGGTCTCCTCCTCTTCCTCAAGAAGAGCGGCAATCTTCCCAATTTCCCGCGCCATCCCTGTGGCCACCACAATACCCTTCCCCCGCCCGTACGTGACGACCGTCCCGGAGAACGCCATGTTCACCCGTTCAGGAAGCGGGACATCCTCAGGGAGCGCTTCGGTGGCCTTCTCCACAGGAACAGACTCACCGGTGAGGCTGGCCTCGTCAATCCGGAGCGCTTTGGCTTCAAGAAGGCGGAGGTCTGCAGGAACGATATCGCCCTCTCGAAGCACAACGATATCCCCAGGAACAAGGAGCTCCGTGCTCACCCTCTTTGGCACTCCCGAGCGTATGACCTCACATTCCGGTACGCTCATTTTCTTAAGGGCTTCCAGGGCTTTCCCTGCCCGGTATTCCTGGAATACCCCAAGGCAAGCGTTGACGACGAGGATAGCCACGATGACCAGAGAATCCGTCACCTCGCCCAGCACAAGGGAAATCACCGCTGCCCCAAGGAGGATGAGCACCAGGAAATCCCGAAACTGTTCGAAGAACATGGCCAGGATGTTCTTTCCTTTCTTTTTCAAAAGAACGTTGGGTCCGTACCGGAGCAGGCGAGTTCTGGCCTCTTCCTCCGAAAGTCCTTGCACCGTATCCGTTCCAAGGACTTTTGCCACCTCATCCCAGGAAAGAGCGTGCCACTTCACTCCCTCTTGAGCCATGGCAGAACCTCCTCGAGAATTCCTCCGAATCGCTGCACGAGACCCTTCTTCTTTTCCTCCTCCACACCCTCCTTTTTCCCCACAATCTCCTCGACGAATCCCTGTAAAGCGGCGTCAAAACCGATGTCGTATCCCTCTTTCTGACTCCTGTACCACTTGTAGTCCATGATGTAGGCAAAAATATCCGCAAGGCTTTTCTCCGGGAAAGCCTCCTCAAGTCCCTTCTCCACGATAGCCTGAACCGCCGGAGTGTACACACAGAGGAACCAGTTGAGCGCTGCCTCTTTGAGAGGAACCTTTCGCCCCAAAAAGAGCTCCATACGCTGGGCGTAGTCCTTGATGTAGTTGAGGAACGAGTCGTAGTGCCGGGGTTCGCTGGCATCGATTCCCTTGAGACCCGTGAGGTTTTCAAATTCCGTCCGCTTTGCCCGAAGGGTTGTACTCTCCCGGCGCTCTGATGGGAAAAATTCAATCACCTCGGCATCGATGAACTCCATACCGAGTTCCTTCGCCACCGCCACCCGGTGGTTCCCATCAAGGACGTAGTACTCGTCCCCAACCTTGTACACGATAATCGGTGGGAGGATTTCTCCCCGCTCCATGGCCCGCCGGATCCGGTAGTAACGGACATCGGGGTTTCGCAGGCGGAACCCCGGAAGAAGGTCTGCAGCCCGTCCCACGCTCCCCACGATACGGTCCACGGGGATGGGATGTACACCCCGGTACACCCGAGAAGAGAGGTTGAGCTTTTTCGAAATCGCTCCAAACGCCTTAATCGGCTGGCTACTCCTTTTTGCCAGAGGCACCGCACTCAGCTCCCTACTTCACAAGCCAGGCCTCCGGGTTGAACGACCCGAAGAGGCCGAGGAGGATGTCGATTTTCCCCAGCACCAGCACAACCCCCAAGCTTATAAGGAGGATGCCGCTTGCAAGTTCCACGATTCTCCCTCCTTTTTGCAGGCGGCGCAGCACACCCGTCATCCATCCCCACCCCGCCCCAAGGAGGAGAAAAGGGAGGGCAAGGCCAAGAGCGTACACGAGGAGCAACAACCCCCCTTCCCACACTCGTCCAAGCGCGGAGACGTAGAGGAGAATAGACCCGAGCACCGGACCCACGCAGGGAGTCCAACCCAGGCCAAAGGAGACCCCAAGGAGGAGGCTCCGGAGAACTCCGAAAGACACCTCAAGCCGAAGGTGCCGCTCTGCATAGAGCGTCCGAATTTTCACCGCCCCCATTACCTGAAGCCCAAAAAGGACGATGACGGCCCCCGCAATCCGGGTGAACCAGAATCGGTAACGGAAAAACGCCCCTCCAAGCATCGACGCTCCAATACCTAAAAGCACAAACACTCCGACAAACCCCAGAACGAAGAACACCGTGTGGAAGAGGGTGGCACGGCGGTCACGTCCGAGCGTTTCCACACCCACAACGTACCCAAGGTACGCCGGGGCAATGGCCAGAACACAGGGTGAGAGAAAAGACAGGACGCCGGCACCGAAACTCACCAGAACATTCAGTTGGGACACAGAGCACCACTCCCCTGTTTTCAAGAATTATACCCTCTTTCCTCCAGGACACCAAATACTTCTCCATTCCCCCTTGCGCACTCCTCCTCCCTTGTGTATACTACATTTAGTGTTTGTAGTGAACAAAAACCCTATATATTGGTGAGAAGCATGCGGTGTCCATACTGTGGCGCAGAGGATTCAAAGGTGATCGACTCCCGGGAGGTCGAGGGAGGCACCGAGGTCCGCCGCCGGAGAGAATGCCCCACCTGTCACCGCCGTTTCACGACCTACGAGCGGTACGAGCGGAAACCCCTCCGGGTCATCAAGAAGAACGGGACGAGAGAGCTCTTCGACCGGAAGAAAATCCTCAACGGCCTCATGAAAGCCTGTGAAAAGCGACCGGTGTCCTCTGAGGAACTGGAGCGGATTGTGGACGACATCGAGCGGGAACTCCAGGAAGAGGGGTACGAGGAGGTTCCTTCTTCCCGAATTGGTGAAAAGGTGATGGAGAAGCTCAAAGCCCTTGACCAGGTAGCGTATGTCCGTTTTGCCTCGGTGTACCGGGAATTCCGGGACATCGACCAGTTCATGGAAATCGTGCTTTCCTTAAGCAGGGAACAGCATGCTTCAAAGGGGGAATCGGTATGACGGATATTGTGCACCTCTTAACGCCGCGAGAAGTCCGGAAAAGGGATGGGCGCATCGTCCCCTTTGACCGGCAGCGCATTGAGCGAGCCATCTACAAGGCCTTCCAGGCAGTAGGTGAGGAGAACGAGGCCACTCCGCGGGAACTGAGCATCATCGTCACCCAGAAGCTCTTTGAAAAGTTCGGGCAGGATACGGTGGTGGACATTGAGACCATCCAGGATGTGGTGGAGGAGACCCTGATTGAGCACGGGTTCGCCAAAGTTGCCAAGGCGTACATCCTCTACCGCCGGAAACGCCAGGAGGCAAGAGAAGCCCTGAAGGTTGTGGTCGATGTGGAGAAAATCGTCCAGGAATACCTCCTCAAGGCCGACTGGCGGACCCAGGAGAACTCTAACACCACCTACTCCTACCCGGGGCTCGTGCTCCACGTCGCCGGGTCGGTCATGGCCCACTATACCCTGAACCGCATCTACCCCGATGAAGTCCGGGAAGCCCACGTGAACGGGGACATCCACATCCACGACCTCTCCTATGGTCTTGCCGGATACTGTGCCGGATGGTCGCTTGAGGAACTCATCCGGGAAGGTTTTGGTGGGGTCAAGGACAAGATTGCCGCCGGACCGGCAAAGCACCTCTCGGCCCTCACTGGGCAAATGGTGAACTTCCTGGGGACGATGCAGATGGAGTTCGCCGGAGCCCAGGCCTTCAATTCTGTAGACACCTACCTTGCGCCCTTCGTGCGGTATGACCGCCTCTCGTACCAGGCAGTGAAGCAGCTCATCCAGCAGATGGTCTTTGCCATGAACGTCCCGTCCCGCTGGGGAAGCCAGGCACCGTTCATCAACTTCTCCTTCGACTGGATTGTGCCCGAGGACATGAAGGATCGCCCGGTCATCATCGGCGGGGAAGAACGGCCAGACCTTGGAACGTACGGGGATTACCAGAAGGAAATGGACATGATTAACAGGGCGTTCCTTGAGGTTATGCTTGAGGGTGACTACGAAGGAAGGGTCTTCTCCTTCCCCATTCCCACCTACAACATCACTCCCGACTTTCCCTGGGATTCAGAGAACGCGCGGCTGCTTTTTGAGCTTACGGCGAAGTACGGGGTCCCGTACTTCCAGAACTTCATCTCGAGCAACCTCCGCCCCGGTGATGTGCGCTCCATGTGCTGCCGCCTGCAGCTTGATTTAAGGACCCTGCGGAACCGCTGCGGGGGGCTCTTTGGTTCGGCGGACAAAACTGGATCCATCGGGGTGGTCACCATCAATCTCCCCCGTATTGGCTATCTCAGTAAGACCGAAGAGGAATTCTTCACCCGCCTCAAGCGGATGATGCACATCGCGAAAACGGCCCTCGAAATCAAACGCAAGGTCATCGAGCGGAATCTCAAAAACGGCCTTTTCCCGTACACCCGCCGGTACCTTGGCACATTTCGGAACCACTTCTCCACCATCGGTCTTGTGGGAATGAACGAAGCCTGCTTGAACTTCCTTGGGGTCTCCATTGCCCATCCGGAAGGGAAGGCCTTTGCAGTGAAGGTCCTTGAGTTCATGCGGGAGAAACTCGCCGATTTCCAGGAGGAAACGGGCAACCTCTACAACCTCGAAGCCACTCCCGCCGAGAGCGCAAGTTACCGCCTGGCCCGGATTGACCGCCGGACCTTCCCCGACATCATCACCGCGGGGGAATCAGAGCCTTACTACACCAACAGCACCCACCTTCCCGTGAACTACACCGACGACCCCTTCGAAGCCTTGGAACACCAGAAAGACCTCCAGGTCCTCTACACCGGTGGGACGGTCTTCCATACCTTCCTTCCTGAGATGCCCGACCCTGAAGCGGTGAAGAAATTCGTGCGGCGGGCCTTCGAGAACTACCCCATCCCGTACCTCACCATCACCCCCACCTTCTCGGTCTGCCCAAAGCACGGGTACCTCAAGGGGAAAGTCACCGTGTGCCCCAGATGCGGTGAGGAAACGGAAGTCTACTCCCGGGTTGTGGGGTACTACCGCCCGGTGCAACGGTGGAACCGGGGGAAGCAGGAGGAATTCACTGAGCGAAAAGAATACGTACTGAGGTGACTGCAATGGTCTTCCGGGGGTGGCACAGGGTGAGTTACATCGAGTATCCGGGGAGAATCGCCACCGTGCTCTTCGTTGCCCGGTGCAATTTCCGCTGCCCTTTCTGCCACAACCCGGAGCTCGTCACCGAAAGCGAATCCCTCCCCCACATTGACGAAGAAGAGGTCCTCGAATACCTGAGAAAGCGCCTGGGGCTCCTTGATGCGGTGTGCGTCACCGGTGGGGAGCCCCTCCTGTGGACCCGGGAACTCAGGCCTTTCTTAGAAAGGGTCAAAGAACTCGGGTACCTCATCAAGGTCGACACTAACGGCAGCCTCTACGAAGCATTCCTGACCCTTGAGGACCTCGTGGATTTGTGGGGTGTGGACTTCAAGGTGCCTTTTGCACGATACGACCTTGTGGGGGGAGGAGGGGAGGCGGTGGAGAGAGTACTGCAGAGGGTCTTAAAGCGGAAGACCTGCGCGGAAATCCGGACGACCATTTATCCTCCCTTCCACGACCTTGCAACGCTCCTTGAGATGGCCAGAGTCCTTGAAGGGGCTTCAGTCTGGTACTGGCAGAACTTCCACCGTGAGAAGACCCTCTCTCCTGAGGCAAAAGAGATCGCTCCTTATCCTTCGTCGCTTCTTGAAAAATGGCGAGACATCATCAACAGGGAACTCCAGCGAGACCTCGTTACCCTTCGCCTGTAACTACCGCAAGGGAGGATGTCCCCAGACGGTTGGCTCCCGCCCGCAGAAGCGCAAGAGCCTGAGCGCGGGTTTTGATGCCCCCTGCCGCCTTTACCCCAAGGGACGGCCCCACCACCTGGCGGAAGAGGCGGACGTCCTCCTCTGTTGCTCCTGAGGGCCCGAATCCTGTGGCGGTCTTCACGAAGTGGGCCCGTGCGGCACAGGCGATGAGACATCCAATGGCCTTTTCCTCTTCGGTGAGGTACCCTGCCTCAAGGACCACCTTGACCACGTGAGGGGACATTTCCTCCACCACGCCCCGGATGTCTTGGTACACCGTCTTCCAGTCTCCTTCCCTGAGTGCCGCCAAATTCACCACCATGTCGGCTTCTCTTGCTCCCTCCTGGAACGCCAGGCGGGCCTCCCGGGCCTTGATTTCAGGCTTATTCTGCCCCAGAGGAAATCCCACGGCCACCCCCACGAGGACCCCACTGCCCTCGAGGATTTCACTGCACAGGGCGACATAGTAGGGGTGCACGATCACGCTGAAAACCCCGAATGTCCTAGCCTTTTCGCAGAGCTCCCGAACTTCCTGCCGGGTCGCCGTGGGCCGAAGGAGCGTCAGGTCGGTGCGCCGGGCAAGGAAACCTTGAAGGTCCTCTTCCCTTTCGGGAATGTCCTCCTTTTCCGGAAAACGTGCCCGCAGAGGGATTTCCACCCCAAGGGCGTCCTCAACCCTCCGACGAAGCTCGGGAATGCTGATCATCTTCCTCCCCCCTCACTCCAGGTTGGCATGGCGTTCCACCATGAGGCGGTAGGCCTCCCCTTCCCTCCCCTCAACGAGGGCAAGAATGAGGGCGTCGCAGAAGAGCCAGAGAGCGTCCTCAAACCTCGTCCCTCCGCCTCCAGTATAAAGCTGCCGGCTTTCACCTGCTTGCTCCGGAGAAAAAGCCACAGCGTGGTGGGCAATACGCTCAAGAGGTGTTCCCCTTCTTCCCAGAAAGGCCAGTACCTCGGCCCCAAGGTCTCGGGCTTTCTCGGCAAAAAGGAGCACCGAGGACGTCTTCCCTGAACCCGAAGCCACAACGAGGACATCGCCCTTTTGCATAGCAGGACAGGTCACCTCACCCACAATGTGCACCACGTACCCAAGGTGCATCAGACGCATGGCAAATCCCTTGAGGACCAGGAAACTGCGTCCCCGTGCCCAGAAAAAGAGGCGTTTCTTCTGCCATCCTCTGAGGGCACAAAGGACCTGCTCTGCCTCGCTCTCCTCGAGGGTGGAGAGGAGATTTCGGGCTTCCTGCAGGACCTCAGCAACCTTCTCCCGAATACTCATCGAGCATCCTCCTCATGGTTCTGGCCACCTCTTCAGGATGGGGACTCCGGGTAATTGCCGACCCCACAACGACCACTTCCGGATGGAAAAACGCAAGGATTCCGGGAAGGGTCCGGGGAGTGATGCCCCCTGCCACAAGGAGCGGGAAATCCCGCCAGGGAAAGGAGGAAAACCCCACTTCCTGCCAGGCCCGTTCGTCCTCTCGGGCCACATCGTGGGGAAGGTGAAGGCCCACGAAATCCGGTCGGAGCTCCTGCAAAAGGGCCGCTTTTTCCAGAAAGCCCAAAGGCAGGTCAATGGTGTCCACCATCCACCGCTTCCCCCAGCGCCTTGCCACCTTCCGTACGCCCTCAAGAGTAGGACGGAACGCTCCCCCAAGAACAGAAACAATGTCCGCACCGTGTCGGAAAACCGCCTCAGCCTCTTCTTCTCCTGCATCCACAATCTTAGCATCCACAAAGAGGGGCACCCTGCCCCCCAGAAGGTCTCGGAGGCGCTGGACGATACTAAGGCCACAGGCAAGAAGGAGTGTCGTCCCCACCTCAAGAATGTCCGCGTAAGGACCAAGACGACGGGCAAGCTCGAGGGCTTCGTGTTCCTCCCAGAGGTCCAGGGCAATCTGGAGCAGGGGCATACGCTTCTTCTACTCCTCCAGCATCCGGAAGACGAGACCACTCCACACCTTGGGATAGAAATAGGTGGATTTTTGAGGCATTCGCTGGAACCTTGCCACCGCTTTCTCGACCTGCTCAATCGGTGTCGGACGCATGACAAAGACGAGCTGGTACCTGTTTTCTTCCCGGGCGATAGCGAAAACGTCTTTAGTCCCCCGGAGGTAATCAACGTACTCGCTTTCTCCTCGGCCTTCCTCATTGAGACCCAGGATATCCCGGAAAACGAGTTCGTGGAGGATGGTGGTGTCAAGATGGCGGTTCACGTTGTCCTCCCCCAGGCGTTCATCCATAATCCGGGGGTCTTTCAGGGTGATCGTCCCCCACTGCTCGTTCTTCCGGTCGTAGACCCCAATGGTGTACGGAGGAGCCACTCGCAGGAATTTCTCCATCTGCCGCTCGTTGGGGAAAATCCTGACGTCGAAATAGGCCTCGCACCTTTTAAAGAAATCGGCAAGACGCTCCTCTGGAAGGTCGTGAACCAGCCGGTGCGTCGGAAGGATCAGGAGCCCCGGGTTGTGAATGTTGACCAGAGTCATCATGGTGTAGTCTTCAGGAATCTCCTCAAGGGGGTCTCCCAAAGCCTCCCGCCGTTCCCTCCGGTACATGAGACAGGTTTCATAACGGTGGTGTCCATCGGCAATAATGAGGGTACGGGGATTGAGAACCTTCCGGATGGTGGCGATGGCCGAAGGATCAGAGAGCCGGAAGAGCCGATGGGTCACCCCTTGGCGGTCGGTGAAGGCGAAAAGGAGCGTTTCCTCTCTTTTGTGTTCCTCGCAGAGGGCATCCACCACCCTCTGGGGGTCGTTGTAGAGACAGAAGATGTGCTCGAGGTTCGCTCGTGTTGCCCGCAGGAGCTCAAGGCGGTCCAGAGAGTACTTCGGCATGGTCCGCTCGTGAGGGAAGATGACCCGTTTCTCGAATTCCTCAAGACGTACCAGAGCCACAACACCGGTACGGGTCCTGCGCCCAAAGGGATTGAGCTCAAACTCCTGTTCGTAGATGTACAAGGAAGAACTGGTGTCCTTCGCAAACACTCCCTGGGCAATCCAGCGACGGAGCCGTTCGGCTACATTTCTGTAGCCGCTCTCGTCCTTTCCGAGGATGAGGTGCACGAAGTTGTACTCCTCTTCACCCAGGCGTTTCCTCTCCTTCTCGGAAATCACGTCATACGGAGGTGCCACAAGCCTCTCAATGCCCCGTTCCCCGACAAGGGAAGAAGCGTAGAAATATCCTGAAAAGGGCTTGACCACTGCCATCAGTGAACCCCCCTACTGCAGGTTAGCTCTCAAAAAGCAGCGCGTCACAGAATGCATCCTCAAAGTCTCGACGGGCCGAAAGTTCAATGTAGTGAACCCGACGGGCAAGGCGCTCCACCTCATCTCGAAAACGTAGTGACACCAGGGCTTTCCTCGCCCCCAAAAGGGCAGCATTCCCCACGGAACGGGCCAGGGCTTTCTGGGGAATGAGCCCAAGGATCCGGGCACTTTCCGGCCTTATGAAACTCCCGAAAGCCCCCGCAAGGATGACCTCCTCGATATCCTCCCTCCTGAGACGGGCCTCCTTCAGCAGAATGTCCCTCCCCGCCTTCATTGCCCCCAGAGCGAGCTGGAGGTTCTCGATGTCCTTCTCGGTGACGAAAATGAGAGGGTCACGGGATACGATGAACCTCCGCTCTCCTTGCTCCTCTTCAAAAAACGATGCCCACTCTGCCTGCCTGCGAAATCTCCCCGTTGAGGAAAGGAGGCCAAAGGCAAGGAGACCGGCCATAAGGTCCAGAAGGCCTGTGCCACAGATGCCCCGGGGTGGTACACCCCCGATGGTGGAGAAAGAGAGCCGTCCCTGCTCAAAGCGAAGGGCGTGAATCGCGCCCAAAGAGGCCCGCATCCCAAAACGCACTCCCACTCCCTCAAAGGCCGGTCCTGCCGCTGTTCCGCAGGCGAAAACCTCTCCCCGGTGCACGAGCACCATCTCCCCGTTGGTCCCAATGTCAATGTAGAGGGTTGTCCTCTCCGCTTCGTGGACCCTGAAGGCCCCAAGCCCTGCTAAAATATCCCCTCCCACGTATCCTGCCACTGCGGGAAAGACGTACACCTGGGCCCCGGGGTGAACAGAGAGTGCAAGCTCCTCCGCCCGGAGGACATACCCCTCCCGGAGCACGGGGACGAAAGGCACCACACCAATGCTCAGGGGAGAAAGACCGAGGAAGAGGTGCTCCATAATGGTGTTGCCGCAAATTGCAACTGCCACAACATCCCGAGGGTCAAGGCGAGCCTGCTGACATACTGCCCCCGCCAGGGCGTTCATCGTCTCCACCGCATCCCTCTGGAGGGCCTCAAGATTTTCAAACCGCTCCTGAACGGCTCGGAGCCTCGAAATCACATCGGCGCCAAAGCGCACCTGTCGGTTGAGCGCTCCCTCCCAGGCCAGGACCTTCCCCGAGGAAAGGTCCAGAAGCTCACAGGCCACGGTGGTCGTCCCAAGGTCAAAGGCTAACCCGAGAATTGCCTCTTTCGGAGGAGTCCGCACTGCAAAAACGGCCCTCTCATCCCAGAGGACCTCAAAGGTTTCCTCATCCTTTTCTCCAAGCAGAGAAAGCCCGGACAGGGCCACCCGATCAAAGGAGGAAAGGGATGTCATCCTCTCGAGTTCTTCCTTGAGAGAGGTCGGGGAGTGGAGAGGGGGTTTGCGGAGCCTCAGGATCCTTCGACGTACGGGAACATCGTCTACAACGAAGGTCTCGTCTCCTTTTTCAGGAGAGCCGAGAACCAGGGTCTCCACCCCTTCAAGAGACGCCGAAATATCGCACACCACATCCCCCAGGGGCACGACCTGGCAGGCAAGGCGGAAACCCTCCCCGATGCGCTCTCCAAGATGCCGCACTTCCTGAGGGGTGGCAGGAGAAACCTCTCCCTGCACAATGCGAACCACGCACTTACCACAGGAACCCACACCCCCACAGTACGACTCCAGGGGGATGTTCTTCCTCTGAAAAAGCAAAAAGAGATTCTCTCCCTCTTTCCCCTCCAGGGTTTTTCCCAGGGGTAGAACCTTTATGCGAACCATAGGCCTCCCAAAAAGCGACGCTCTTTGGTATTCTAACCAAACACCTTGCGATACGCTACCCGTTCAGAAAAAATTTCTCCCGGAGCCTATGGCCAGAACCACAGGGCAATGTGCATCAGGAGCTCTGTGCTATCATAGAAGCACGCGGGAAAGTAGGGAGGGAGGAGTATGGCACGACCGGTCATCGGCATGGTGGGGAGCAACATGATGGACCTTATCACCTACTATGAGGACCGCTTCCCGAGGGTCGGAGAGACCATTTTCGGGAAGGATTTTGAGATCGGTTTTGGTGGAAAGGGAGCCAACCAGGCGGTGGCCGTGGCCAAACTCGGGGGAGAGGTCGTTGTGGTGACTGCCGTGGGGGACGACCTCTTTGGCCCCCTGGTCAAGGAGAATTTCGCCCGTCATGGGATTGATACAAGTTTCATCAAGACCGTTCCGGGAAAAACGAGTGGTGTTGCCCCCATCTTCGTGGATCCCAGAGGCCGAAACAGCATTTTCATCATCCCGGGGGCAAATGCCTTCCTGCTTCCTGAAGATGTCTGGAAAGCGAGAGAGGCCCTGGCCAGGTCCCATTTCATCCTCGTGCAGCTCGAGATTCCCCTCGAAACGGTCTACGCTACTATGGATCTCGCTCAAAAGTTCCACATTCCGGTTATTCTGAATCCCGCTCCCTTCCAGCCCCTGGACTGGCAGAGTATCCGCGGCGTGAGGCTCTTCGTCCCCAACGAGCGGGAGCTTGAGGGATTCGCTGGCTTCCCCATCGAAGGAGAGGAGGACCTGAAGAGGGCAGTAGCCACGCTCTGGGAAAGAGGCATAGAGAACGTCCTGGTAACCCTGGGAGAGAGAGGGGCTCTTCTGGGGAGCGGAGGAACTTTCACCCTTTTCCCTGCCTACCAGGCCCGGACGGTTGACACCACCGGGGCTGGAGACGCGTTCCTCGGAGCCTTAGCCTACTTCCTGGCAGAGGGGAAAGACCTGCCTTGCGCTGTTGACCTTGCCTGCGCGTACGCCGCCCTTTCCACAGAGAAACGGGGAACCCAGAAATCCTTCGCTTCCCGGGAAGAGTTCCTGGAATGGCTGAAAACGGCGCAGAAGAAATCCCCGTCGTTCATCCTTTGACAGCACCCAGGGTGAGACCCCGAACGAGGTATCGCTGGAGGAGAATGGCAAGGACAATGATGGGAACGCTAGCCACAATGGAGACCGCCGAAATCTCCGCCCAGAGGATTTCGTGACCCCCGATGAGACCGGCGATGTTCACCGTGATAGGGATGACCCGGGAACGCCCGAGAATCAGGGCAAAGAGGAATTCATTCCAAGAAAACATGAAGCAGAAGAGCGCCGTCGCCACAAGACCAGGAGCCACAAGAGGCAGGGCTACCCGGACGAAGGCCCCCAGTCTCCCACACCCATCGATGAGCGCCGCTTCCTCAAGTTCCACCGGGAGCTCGTCGAAGAATCCCTTCATCATCCAGACAGCAAAGGGGATGTTCACGAGCGCATAGGTGAAAATGAGCGCCTGGTAGGTATCCAGCCACCGCAAAAACCGGAAAAAGAGGAAAAGAGGAAGAACTGAGGCAATGGGAGGCATCATCCGCACCGAGAGAATCCAGAAGGCAAAGTTGTCTCCACCGATGCGGAAACGGGAAAGGGCATACGCCGCAAGTGACCCAAGGGCAATGGCAAGAAGGGTGGTGAGGGAGGCGATGATGAAGCTGTCTTTTATGCCCTTGGCGCCTCCAAGATGCATGCCCCGCACGTAGTGCTCAAGGTCAAACGATGAAGGAACGAAAACCGGGGGGTACGTGAAGTACTCTCCCTTATCCTTGAAGGACGTCAGCACGTTCCAGACAAAGGGAGCAAGGGCAACGGCAAGAAGCACAAATACGCCCACAAAGATTGCCACCGTCACTCCGTCCCGCCGCCTCATACCACTTCTCTCCTCTTGAAGGACCGCAGGAAAACGTTGGCAATGGCCACAATGACGGCAAGCTGGACGTAACTCATGGCCGAGGCATAGCCCATGCTGAAGTACTTGAACCCGGTGAGGTAATTGTAAAAAGCCACACTCTCTGAGGCCTGACCCGGACCGCCCATGGTGAGGAGCACCACAAGGTCGAAGATTTTAAACGCGTCCATCACCCGAATGAGGATGGCGATGATGACCACCGGACGGAGAAGAGGAAAGACAACACCAGAAAAGACCTGCCATCGATTAGCGCCATCCACCCGCGCCGCCTCGTAGAGGTCATCAGGAATGGCCTGCAAGCCCGCAAGGAGGGTGATGACCATAAAGGGCGTCCACTCCCAGATATCTGCAAGGACTATAGAGTACGGACTCACGCTTCCACTTCCCAGCCAGTTCACAGAACGAATCCCCAGGAGGTTCAGGAGGTAGTTGAGAGGACCGTACTGGTAGTGGTAGATGATTTTCCAAATACACCCCACCACCACCGGCGAAATCATCATGGGGAGGAGGAAAAGGGTCACCACGAGACTCCGCCCCCGGAAACTCCGGTTCAGAAGGAGCGCCAGGGAAAGACCAAGGGCAAACTGTGCTCCTACCCCAAAGAGAAGAACCCGGCCGGTATTCTTCAGGGAGTTGAAGAAACGGGCATCGGAAAAGAGCCTCAGGTAGTTTCCCGCTCCGATGAAGGTCCGTTGCCCTCCCATACCGATGTCCCATTTGCAGAGGCTGAGGTAGAAGGAGTACATCATCGGGAAGATAGAAATGGCAAGGAGAATCACAACCACCGGAAGGACGAAGAAGAAAGCTACCCACCAGTCTCTTTTGCGTAACCCCCCCATGGTTGCCTCCAGAAAAAGGGGCTGGGGGAGAACCCCAGCCCCAGTGATCTCACCAGAGACCTACAGCTTTCCAGCCCTTCACAAGCTCCTGGTAGAGGGCTTTCTGTTGCTCCTTGCCAAAACGCTCGAGAATGTCTCTCCAGGCCTGTGCTGCTTCGTCCAGAGCACTCTTGGGATCGAGTTCCCCGGTGAGAGCCTTGGTGAGGGCCACACCCAGGGTTTCCTCGTACTCCACCGTTCCAGGAAGGACCATTTCGGGGTACCCTTTCTCCATGTTCTTCTGGACACCGGCAAGGTAAATCTTCGCGTCCTCGACGTTAGCGAACATCTCGTAGGCCTCGGGGTGAGCAAAGTGAGAGTACCGGTAGGGGTCAAGGCCGGTTTCGGGAGTAGAGACGTCATCAAGGCTTGTGACCACTGAGAGATAGTGGATGACCTGGTATGCCTTCCAGGGGTCTTTTGACTGTGCGGCAATGGCCAGAACTCGCCCGCAGGGCATCATGGCTCGATAGTATATTTCGCCATCCTTCTTGACTCCCGGAACGTGAGAGACGCCGATTTTCCCGACAATCTTTGACTGTGCTGGATCCGCTCCCTTCTTCCCCACACAGGGCCACTGGATGACCATGAAGCAGTCCCCGTTGAGGAAGACGTCTTTCAGTTCTTCGTATCCGTAGGCCAGGACATCGGGAGGACAGTACTTGTGGATTTCCTTCATAATCTCCAGAGCCTTCACCCCTGCTTCAGAGTTAATGGCCGGCTCCATGGTCTCCTCATCGAAGTACACTCCACCGAGGCTGGCAAAGATGTTCCCCCACCAGGCAAAAATCTGGTCTTTCTGGCCGTAGTAGGCAGTCCCGTAGAAATCCCGCTGCAGGACCTCTCCGGCGAGCTTCTCTCCGGCCTTCCTCGTAAAGAACTCGGCTACATCGAGGTACTCGTCCCAGGTCTCGGGAACTTTGAGATCATACCCATACTTCTCCTTAAAGGCCTTTCGCTCTTCTTCGTTCTCAAGGAGGTCTTTCCGGTAATAGAGGCTCAGGACATCACCGTCGTAGGGCAGAGCATAGAGCTTGCCGCCGTATTTACAGTAGAAATCCCGGTATCCCGGGGTAACGTCGTCAAGCTTGGGATCAAGCTTTGCGACAAACTCGTCAAGGGGATAGAGCCAGCCGTTGGCAGCAAACTCAGCAAGGAACTTGGGGTAGACAATCATGATATCGAAAGCGCCGGTCCCAGCAATGAGCTCCACCTTTTCTTTCTCATAGAGCTCTCCAAAGGGGACACCGATGACCTCAAGTTCCACATCGAACTTTTCCTTCAGGTCCTTCGCATACCACTCAAAGGGTTTCAGGTTGTGTCCTGCATCTCCCACAACGACGAGTTTCACCGGTGAAGCGTAGGCCACACTCGCAAGAAGCACGAAGGCAAAGAGGAACAGAAGGAACTTCCGCATAACCACACCCCTCCTTCAGATGTGATGTTCCTTCCACAAGGTTATTATACTCCCGAAAAGGAGCGGGCGCAAATGCTAATCCCCTTCAAGAAGAGCCGAAGCGGTGACGTCGTCGGTGATGAGGATGTTCACGAACTTCCCCCGGAGTGCTCCGAGAATAGGCCTGAGCTTTTCCTCTCCTCCCGCCACCCCTATGACCCTCGGGATCCTCGAGAGCTCCTGCAAGGTCAGGGCAATACGCCGCCGATCGGCCTGGCAGGGAACCGGCTCCCCCTGCTCGTTGTAGAAGTTACCACAGATATTCCCGACCGCTTTCCGGGCGATGAGTTCCTCAACCTCGTGGGGGGAAATGTCTCCAGTATCCAGCAAGGTAGAACCAGAAGTCACCCCTCCAATCCCCACAAGGGCAATATCCACGTTGCGGGCGAGTTCCAGCACCCGGGCCACACGCTCATCACCAAGGAGGGCATCCCGCGTCGCCGCATCCTTTGCAAATGCCGGAGCAAGGAGATACACCACACTCCCACCGAAATTCTGCGCCAGGGCCCGGGCGAGTTCCACCGCCACAACGTCTCCCTTGAGCTTCCCGTACCCTCCCATAATCTGCACCACCTGGAAGCCCGGGACAGCTTTCGGCACGAGGAAATGGGTCATGGCGAAGAGCGTTTTCCCGTAGGCAACCCCCAGGGAGGTATGGGGCTCAACCACTCCCCGAAGGTATGACGCGGCAACCTGGGCGATTCGCTTCACCACAAGTCCCGGATCGCGGCTGAAGGTCGAGGCCACCCGCACATCCCGAAGACCGAAACGTTCCCGAAGCTTCACCTCAAGGGTCTTCGTGTTCTCCCCTGTGTCAAGCACCCGAATCTGGACAATGCCTTCCTCCTTTGCCCAGCGAAGGAGCCTTGAGACCTTCTGCCGGGAAAGGCCGAGGACCTCACCAATCTGGTCCTGGGTGAGGTCCTCGTAGTAGTACAGTTTCGCCACTTCACAGGCCAGGGCAAAATGATCCTTTCGCCTGGGCAAAGGATTCACCCCTACGGCTTGAGCACCACCCGAATGGCTTCATCGCCTTTCTCGGCAAGCTCAAGCCCTCTCTTGAACTCCTCAAGGGGAAGCTCATGGGTGATGATGTCATCGGCCTTCACAAGGCCCTCGTGGAGAAACCGGATGGCCACAGGGTAGGTCCAGGGGCTCAGGTGGGCACCCCGGATGTCGAGTTCTTTGACGTCCCCGATGATGCTCCAGTCCACTGTTGTTGGGGCGTTGAAGACGCTGAACTCCACGTAACGGCCAAGGCGGCGGAGCATGTTCAGCCCCTGGATGACCCCCTGGGGATTGCCGCTTGCGTGGATGTACACGTCGCACCCGTAGCCATCGGTGAGGCGCTTGACCTCCTCCACCACATCCACGACTTTCGGGTTGAGAACGAGGTCGGCACCGAGTTTCTTCGCCAGGTCCAGGCGTTTCTCAATGACATCAATGGCGATGAGGCATCGAGGATTTTTCAGACGGGCCACCTGGAGCATGCCCAAGCCTATAGCCCCCATCCCGGCAACGACCACCACGTCCCGGAAGGTGATGTCCGCCCGGTCCACAGCGTGTACAGCACATCCCAGGGGTTCAATGTAGGGTGCAACCCGAAGGGGGAATCCTTCCGGGAGCCTGTGAATCCGGGAGTTTCGGGGCAGGCGCATGTACTCGGCAAATCCCCCTTCGGCTTCATGGCGCTTGAAACCGAAAATGTAGTGCCGCTCGCACATCCAGTAGCTCCCTTCCTGGCAGAAACGGCACACCTCACAGGGGATAATCTGCTCCACGGCCACCCAGTCTCCCAGGGAAACACCGTGTTTCTCCTTTGCCCCCTCCCCCAGGGCCACCACCTGGCCGAAGAACTCATGCCCTGGAACGACCGGAGTCACCACGTACGGAGGATGCCCATTACCGCCCCACACCCGGGGATTCCCATGGAAGGTCTTCACATCCCCGGCGCAGATGCCGCATCCCCCCACCCGGATGAGGACTTCCTCAGGACCAACCTCTGGAACCGGAACCTCCTCAAGGCGGAAATCATAGGGAGCGTGGTTCACCACCGCTTTCATCTTGCGGGGAAGGTCTGGAATGCTTTCTACGGCCATAGCATAACCTCCTTTCGTACTTCCTTCATTCTACCACGCTGGAACAGCGAGAGATAACGGAAAAACGTCTACGATAGCGTCAGCTTAGTGTAGGGATGCCTCCACTTTTGAACTCTTTCATCATGGGTTTGTTCTCTTCAAACTTACTCATCCGGAGGGTACAGGAACCCAGGATATACTTCGCGCCAGGCCTTTGAGAGTCATCGCAGAACACTCACCGCTTCCCTCATCGCCGGGGTGTCGCCAGAGACTCCCCCGGCAAACTCCGCTCCCTCTCTCCAATGCTTTCAGGGGAAAGGAGGGGTTCCTCCTTTTGGGTCTCCGGAAATCGGCCTTACGAACGAACACGTTCAGCCCCATCGTGAAGCACAACAAAACCACAACGGGCGGGAGCACGTATTGGACGGCCTGGTGTTAGCTCACACTCACTCCAGGTATTTGTGTCCGTCCCATCCAGTCCAGATTGGATGCTTTGCCAAAAACTCACTGAAAAATGCGATAGTACATCAATTCTTCTTTAGATGCGAGCATCCAGCCGCTTGGTAAACGCCGCTCTCGCTCAAAATCGCGCTCCGAGACATGCGAATCTGCATAATCGCCAATGAACTGCTGAAGTCCCGTACCTTGCCAGAACTTGGTCTTGGGACGCCAGAGTACTTTCTCGGGAACATCTTGCTCCACAACTCAACGCAATATCCATTTTTCGACCCACTTCCCTGACCCCTGGCACAACTTGTACCCGGCTGGAATACGAAGCGCATACTCAACCACACCCATATCGGCAAAGGGAAAGCAAGGGATGAGTCCGTGCGCTCCAGCACAGCGATCAACACGCTGGAAGGCTGTATTATGCAAGCTCCTGACTGCTTGTTCCAGAATAACAGGGAGTTGCTCCAGGGGATAATTTTTCATGTAATCATAGCCAGCAAACAATTCATCACCACCCTCACCGGTAAAAATCAGCTCTACATACTCCGATGCAACTTTGGAAATCAAATAGTGTGTCACCGATGAGTGAACTAAAAGAGCATCAAAGGATTCCAGCGCATAGATAACATCAGGCAATACAGCGAGAACATCGTCCAGAGATATGATATGCGCATGGTGTTCGGTCTGAAGAAGGCTTGCCATGATCTGTCCGTACTCCAGATCTGTCGCGTTCGGCAGGCCAATTACAAACGAGTGCAATTTTCTGACTCTTGGCCTGAGCAAGGTTGCAATGACGGAAGAATCCACGCCACCGGATAGCCACACTCCTACCGTATCTGTGACTAACCATCTCTGGATAGCCTGTTCCAATCGTTTCCTGAGCTCCAATACAATCGTATCGGCATCATCGTCGAGAAAATCTCCTGCCTGGATATGGGCGAAAGGTTGAAATTCCTGCTGTGCAGTGTAGAAGCGACCCGGGGAATTCATGCGCATCACCGGTAACGGATAGAAGGGTTTTGACTTCCGAAGCAAAAACCAGTGCACCATCTATCTGACCATAATAGAGAGAGGCTTTACCCCACAGGGGTCGCGTGCGACAAGCAAATAGCCATCCTGGATAGCCGCAGTGACAAAGGGACTTGGCTAGCGAGAAAGCGCTTGGGCAGATATTTCAGCAGGCGGCATGCCATCCCAAACTGCGTTATTTCTGTCAGCAAAAGGCGCAAGGAATCGCTCGATTTTGCGAAACGACATTTGCATGAATACACCGTCGGACTCTACTCGTCTCAACTCATCACCACCACGATGCGCAAGAGAACGCAACATCTTCCGAGCAGCATCATAAAATTGACTGTGACCTTTTATACCTGCAATGGCCGACGTAATCGCTCTTCACCCCCCTTGCAAAGCAATCAGCCGCTCAACGGCCTGCACTGGTGTACGGGCTCACATCATGCGGGACACCCAAGAAATCCAGTGTCTCTCAGCTTTTCCCAGGGCCCCTTTCCCCAGGCTCCAGTGTAGTCTTTCCTATTGGGATGTGGGAGATCTTGGAGGGAGGACGAAGAGTTTGACACCGTGCTCTTCCAGAATCCTCAAACTCCCCGGAGCATGTACTCCCTCCAGTACCTCGTGGTTTAAGCGGGAAAAGGGTACCTTTCGGAGTTCCTCGAGGAACACCTGGGAAGATTCTCGTGGCTTGAGCATGGGGAGAGGAGTAGGCCCACTTCAAGATGAGGTCCTGGGCAGGAATTCCCTCTACACCTTTCCAGGAAGGGGGTGGCTTTTGAGGTATCGATGGTAATGAGGTCTCCGGGAGATGCCACCTCGTAGTCTTTAGGTTTTCTCTGGGCATGGGGTCTTTGATTCCCCCGTGGGCTTTTTGTAGCAGCAACCCTCCTCGGTTTTTCTCCCTCCCTCAAAAGACCACGGGCCTTGAGGGATTTGAGGATTCTCCCCACAGCGGAGGAAGAAACAGTGAAACCCCCTTTCCTGAGGAAAACGAATTCTTCAAAGTCCGTGAATTCCGGAAGGTCTGGCAATGGAGTTTTCACGGGGGAACTCTCAGGGCAGAAGGTTTCCTGAAGCGCCCTGGGAGAACCCCTGTTCCCTTTGTACCCATTCATACAGGGCACAGGGTCCTCAGTCCCACAACCCCAGAAGTTTACTTTCTCTCTGGAGTACAGGGAACCTCCCAGAAGGTCCGGTCAAGCCATTACGGGTTCCGGTGACCCAGCAAGGCTTATCAGCCCGTCCTTAAAGGTCTTTCTCGTTTACATCCCACATAGTTCAGACAAAACCTGACCCACCTGACCATGGCCTCCCAGGGCTCTATGGTTTACATCCCACATAGTTCAGACAAAACTCAGGATGTTCATGAGGCGCCTGGCCACTACACGGTGTTTACATCCCACATAGTTCAGACAAAACTGACAACGACGAGCCTAGTCCAGTGTAAGCCGTCTGGTTTACATCCCACATAGTTCAGACAAAACCGGGTTTGAGGACCTGGCTGGGGAGGATCGGGACAGTTTACATCCCACATAGTTCAGACAAAACCGTACCGAGACGATGGAGGAGACCTTTGAGGTCATCCGTTTACATCCCACATAGTTCAGACAAAACTTTTTGCGCCGGTAGCCAACGATGTCCTTTTCCGGGTTTACATCCCACATAGTTCAGACAAAACGCAGACAAAGTTCAATCCCTCGTTCGTGAGAGTGTGTTTACATCCCACATAGTTCAGACAAAACCGCGTACTTTGTTTGCAGAAGTTTCGTACTATCGTGGTTTACATCCCACATAGTTCAGACAAAACTGGCCTACAAACAAGCGCTCGGCTTACCGCAAGATGTTTACATCCCACATAGTTCAGACAAAACCAAGTCGCCAGAAACCACCGTCGCAGGACCTGCGAGTTTACATCCCACATAGTTCAGACAAAACGTATTAGAGGAGGCAAGGAGGATTTACAGCGCAATTGTTTACATCCCACATAGTTCAGACAAAACGCTTTTCCCCTTTCCCCCGGGCGCGAAGATAATGTTGTTTACATCCCACATAGTTCAGACAAAACTTGGCAGGAGCCCCGATAAAGCCGATGCTTACATCATGTTTACATCCCACATAGTTCAGACAAAACCGAACCCTCTCCCTGCAGAATCTGATGGCCAACTTCCGTTTACATCCCACATAGTTCAGACAAAACCCGCTTCTTTAAGAAAGAATACATCGAAAGAAAGCCAGTGTAAAGGGCAAAAGCCCGCTGTGAAGAAAGGAAAAAAGGGCTAGAAAAAACGAATTTTTGCATCGAACCCCCGATAATGCTCTTGCACTACCACCAGAAAGCAGGTCAAAGCCTTGCAACACGAGTTCCGGAAAGCTCTTTCGAGGAAAACACCCTGGATGCAGCATCAGGAGATGAGATTAAGAGGCTTTTCTTTTTCCTGACCGAGTACCCTCTTCTGGCAATACCCCTGGAGCTCAAAGCGGTATACGTATATTGAGTCGGCATCACTCTTAATGACCTTCTTGAGTTCTTGAAGACACTTCTCCAGTTTTCCGTCCCCTATTTCCCCTTCGAATACCGAGTTCTGCACCCAAGTAAAATAGCGCTTGAGAACCTTTCTCACCTGATTGACTCGTCCCTCTTCGACGTCGTAAGTCACAATGCAATAGGGCATTCTCACCACCAGGCTTTAAAGGGGACATAGAGTTCGTCCCCCAGAAAATGCCGGATGAGTTTATAGCACTCGAGCCGCAGGATGGTCCGGTAGGATACTTTTCGCTTCAAGCGACGGTGTTTGATTGTGGTCTTCAGCTTTTCTTCAAAGGCCTGAAGGAACTTCTTCCTACCCTGGTCGTTGAGATAACAGCCCTCGAAGTCTCTGGCAAAGTCTTCTGGACACAGAATACCCGTATTGATGAGACGAAAAATGAGCGAGTCGACGATAAGGGGTTTGAAGATCTCGGCAATATCCAGACAAAGCGAGAAGCGGCGTTCCCGGGGCTCATGGAGATAGCTTATCGTGGGATTGAGAGACGTCCGGTAACACTCCGAAAGGATGGTGGCATAAAGGAGAGAGTTCCCAAAAGAGAGTAGGGCATTAACAGGATTCGAAGGTGGGTGCTTTTCCCTTTTTTCAAAGGGGAAATCTTCCCGAAGGAAACACTGGAAAGCCTGGTAGTAAGCCTCCTTTGCCCGGCCCTCACACCCCATAAGGTCGGCAATGGTCCGTGCAGAACGAGCTTTGTCAAGCTCTTTTTCAATCTCGGCAATGAAGGGCTCAGTTCCCGGATATTCCCGTAAGTTCCGGCAAGCGTGGAATATGGCACCCTCAACGAAAGAGAAAGCCAGGAAGAGGCGCTTCTCCGGGTTAAGATAGTGTTCTACCTGGCGAACGAGGAGTTCTCCAGAAGTGTTTCCGTCTTTGGGGAGGAAAGACCCGCTGTAAAAACCGTAGTAGTTGTAAACATGCATGGGCTTCCCTGCCTTTGCCAGGAACACCAGGAACTCTTTATTCATCGTGACCTGGCCAAAAACATGAAGCGCATCGACATTCTCGATGGGGATGACCTTTTTCGCCCCATCCTCTTTTTCAACAAGGATGGTGTTCTCGTTTCTTCTGATCGTCCCACTGCTCAAAATGTAATACGGCTCCATGTTCTCTTCACCCAAAGCAAAGCTCAAAGTACGCACACTTCCGGCAGTAAGGTTTCGATGCCGGAGGGGGTGGCGTTGTTCTTGAAAGAATTTCCTGGATTTTCCGGATGGCCTCCTCAAGTTCCTGGACCATTGTTTCTGTAAGAACCACACGTTTTCGCTTTTTCTGCCGTGGGTACAGGATGACTCCCTCTTTCTCAATGCCCAGGTTTCTCAGGTAGTAAAGGTAATACCCAACCTGCATGATGCTCGCCTTTTCAAAGGCCCTGCTGTACTTGATCTCCTGGATGGTCCTATCATCTACCATATCAATGGTGATAAGCTCATCAATGGTGATTCTCCGGCGCTTCTTTCTGGGGAAACTCTCTTCATCCAGGAGTTTCCCCAGAAACACCCGGTCCGATTCTTTCTCCATCCGGATCCCCCGGTCGAAGAACCAGAGCTTCCGCTCACAAACGAAGAAGTAGTTGATTTTCACTCCGGTGAGGTGGAGGGCGTCAAAGGATCCCACCGTCATTTTCCTTTTTGCACAGAGAAACGGAAACCAAGGTCCTCATCGTAGCTACCAGGAACCACAAAAACGTTTTCCAGCCAGTCCTCAAGTCGTTCTTTAAGACGCTTATCAAGGGATTCCCAAAATCCTGGAGATTGTTTGGAAATCTCGTCCCGCAAGCGCTGGAATGCAGGCTCTTCCGATAAATCCCGACGCTGGGGCACCGAGACGAGATACTTCGCCAGGATTTCCTGCTTGAATTTTGTGAAGGTAGGCTTTTCACAGTGTTTCTCGAGAAATTGCCGTACATTCTCGCCAAAACTCTGGAAGCGGCTTTTGAAGCGGCCTTGGCCTTCGGGGATAGCGGCGACATCGGCGATATTCCGGAATATCTCCTGGGCTTCTCTTTTCTGCGAGGACGTGTAACCGGCGTCGAGGATGCATAGGGTTTTGCGGAATTCCTCATAGTACGTACTCCTTGCTTCCATAATCGCCTGATAGAGACGAGATACCAGGTAGTATTTATCATACTCCGACAGGAATTTCCTACCTTGGGGGAGCCTGAAAATTCTTTGTTTCGACTTTTTCCTCGAAGATGTGAGGCGCTTAGTAAGCTCAGAGAAGTCGATAGCCTCAATCGATTCGCCGCTGAGAAACTCCTGCAGCGCAAAACGTGCGGCTTCCAGAAGCTCCGGAAGATAGGGAGAAGGCTTCGCCTTAACCTTCTTATCTTCCTTAAACTCAAAGATATACACATTGGGTTTTTCGCCGGAAACAGCATAACGTGCACCGTCAGACGCCTCATATTCCCCATCACCAACTTTCCTGCACCCCGGGCCGATGCGTCGCAGGACTCTTCCCATCCGCTGCACCAGGGAATCCATGGGGGCAAGTTCGGTGAAAAGTACATCGGCGTCGATATCGAGCGAAGCCTCCACCACCTGGGTAGCCACAAGAATCTTCGCTCCATCGTTGTCCTTCTTGGGGTTAGGGAACTCTTCTTTAAGGGTTTCCTCCTTCTTCCTGCGGTCCTCAAGGGTGAAACGGGAGTGGAGAAGCCAGGTTTTCTGTCGAAGATTACCCTTCTGCTTCTTTTCGAGCGTCTTGCACAGGTTTTCATATACCTCCTGCGCTTTCTGCACGGTGTTGAGCACCACAAGCACCCTCTGCCCCCCGTTGCGTTCCGCCTCTTCGATGATTTTCGTAACGAGCTGTTCCGCCTTTATCTCCGGCAGGCACTCCACGAGGTGTTTCCTGAGGTCCTGAAATCTTTCTTTCTCCCTCTCATAGAGATTGATGTAATGTCTCTCACCGAGGCCGGTGCGCTCCTCGATTTCCTTTTTCACGAATTCCGGAAGCGTAGCCGTCATGAGGAGGTACCTTCCCCCCATTTTCACGATATCTTCGGTGAACTTCACGATGATTGCTGCGGCTCTCGGTTCATACGCCTGGACCTCATCAATCACCAGGCGAGCGTAGGAAAAAGTGGCGTAAATCCGCTCATATCCGGGGGGACGGAGCGCATAGGGGAAAAACTGGTCCCCAGTCGAAACACAGACCGGAAGCGCAAGCTGCCGGGAAAGGTGGTATATCCTGCTCTGGCCTTTCTCTTCTGCCCCTTTAATCTGCTCCCTCTCCAGAAAGAAGAGGTCGGCATCGGAATGGAGGAGCGCCACCCGATCTCCACCCCACACCTCTTCGGCTCTTTTGTGCATCTGATTGACCGCAGCGCGCAAAGGCAGGGTGTAAAAGAGCTTCTCACCTCTCGACCACAGGAAAGCGAACTCGGTTTTTCCGTATCCGGTGGGCGCAACGAGAATCAAATTCTGGTCCTCCAGTCCTTCGAGGTATTCTTCCTGCCAGGGGGTATCGGACTTTGATTTCTTGCGAAGACTATCGGTGATTTTTCCCCAGAGTTCTTCTCTACAAAGACCCTCCTCTTCGGGAGGAAACTCTTTACCTTCCTCCTCACAGAAAGAAGCGAAATGGTCGCAACGTTGCAGAAACCCGCTGAGGTGGATGAAGAGCCTTTCCTGCTCCTTGGGGATACCGATACGGGTGGGAAACCCTTCCATGGTGTAGGGGAGGAAGATAAAATCAAGAAGCGTCAGGCCGTTTATAAGAGCTTCGGCGAGTTTCAGGTTTACATTGAGTAACTCCTGGAGTTTCTGGAAGTCCTTGAGCTCTTTACGAAGGTTCTGGAGGAGTGTTTCGCGCCATTCGATGTCGTCCACAAATTTCTGGCAAAAACGGAGAAGGTGGGGGTTATCCTTCCACAGGTATTCGGTGAAGTTTTCTCGAAAGTGGTGGAAGGCGACTGCGGAGAGAAAGAGGCGAAGGCGTCTTTTATCGCTTTTCTCGTCTCTGCTATTCTCTACCTTGAGTTTTTTCTCCAGCGCCTCCACGTCAACGAAGAAGAGCGAAGCCAGAGAGTGTGGTATCTCAAAGGAAAGCTCAGAAGGTTGATATTCGGTGTTTCGCAGACTTTTTATCTGAAAGGCAGGCTGCACTTTCCCCAGATCATGTGAAAAGCCGGTGTAGCGGAGGAGTTCCTCAATCTCACCCCAGAAATCGTATGTTCCCAGCACCTTTTTCAGTCCTTCGAGAACCCGGAAAAAGTCCCGGACGTGTTCACTCAGACGCACGTCGTTTGATTTCGCAAGAACTCTACACACCGTTTATTCCCTCCATGCTCGCCAGGAACACCGGAAGCCCCTTCTTCCCAAAAGAAGCATCAAAAAGGAAGGATACCCCCTGGAACCTTCCATCGTTGAGCTTTGCGGAAACGTAGCGGAAATCCCGACTCCCATCCCGTAGCTCCCAGAATATGGGAACCCGGTAGCGCAGACCCTGTACTTTTGCAAAATCAAATGGTATATCAGGGGGCCAGGGCCTCTCCGGCACCCAGAAGAAGTGCTCGAAGTGAGCGTCTTTGGATTTTACCTCAAGGGGAACCTTTTTTATTTCCTCTACTATTACCCAGTCCTCCGCTCTCCCGAGATACAGAGGATACAATCGACCGACCGGATTCTGGATTTTTTGGAAGAGCTTTTCGAGAAAAGAAGAGTCCTCATGAGCGAGATACACCACTATCCGCACCTCGTTGAGCACATCGATGAGAACCGGCGCCTGCCCTCCGGGGTGTTCTCCGACTCCAAAACGAACCCGATTCTCCACCGCCCCAAATGCTTTGATATGCTCGGTTTTGGAAAGATTCCGCAACCAGGTACATTCGGTAGTTTTCGCTTCAAAACGTCCGCAGACACCGATTTTGAGGTTTTTGAGGTTCCGGAAATCTCCGTTTTTTTCCGGATTTGGATTTTCTCCAAAGGTGTCTCCCCGGATCCCCAGGATGTTGCCGAGGAATCCTCGTACCGCAGAATAGGAAGGGAGGGGATAGGTGTGGCGCCGCTGATAAGTAAAAGGAATCCGGTAGTGAGCCTGGGGCTGGTAGATTATAAGGCGCAAAACCTCGAATCCTTTACGCTTATCACTCATTCTACTTTGTCCCCCCTGGGCTGGGATTCAGACTTCAGGCTTTCTGAAAGCTTGCCCCAGAACTCCTCCCAACTTTGGGTGAATTTCCCACAGGCTCCTTCTTTCTCCACAGCGTCCCAGGAAACTCGGCCGCTTTCGAAGACATAGACCGAACTTTGGTCATCCCCTACGCTTTGTGTTACCCAGGGGTTCTCAAGCCCATCGGCAAGTCCCAGAACTCGGACGGTTCCATCATTCCTCGTTGCAATACGAAGATATGGGTGGAAAACCGGCGAAGGTACCTTCACAATCGCAGCCACCAGGAAGAGGGGTACAAGGGAGTTCAGCTCGTTACTCGACTGGACATAAAACCCGTTTTTGATGGCTTCAAGAAGCTGACGCAGACGCTTTTTCTTCTCTTCCTCAGAAAGGCGAAAAGTCACACAGTACTTTCCGGAAGGAAGTTGTGAAGCTATTATCTCCCCCATATTCTTTCCGTTTTTGGAACATTCGTAAGACTGCTGATTGTTTTGACCACCTTTTTGCGTAACAGAAGGGATAATTTTCTCGTGCTTAGAAATAGTCACCTTGAGGTTCCCGCTTGAAAAATCCACCTTGTCGACAATCCAGACATCTTCACCCAGAACATCAAGATCGATTGTAAAACTCGCTTTGTAAAAACTCTGGTGCTCCTCCTTGTTGTAGGGGTCGGGAGTTGCCGGAAGGCCCTGGGCAATTCCACGACGCACGAGATCGTGATTGGCGTAAAAAGCCATATCACCGGGGTAAACTTCAAGCGATACCGCTTTGGTGATGCCTACCGGTGCGCGGCGGGTGAGGGAAGCCTGGTTGTTAGAAGCCTGTTTACCGATGGTGTACATGTACCCAAAGGCATCGAGCTCGGCGTGAGTGAGAATATCGGCTCTAAGGATATCAAACTGCACCACTTCCCCCTGCACGGTAACCGGCGCAGGTTGCCAATCCTCCCCATAGGCTTTCTGGAGGGTCGTAAAAAGATAGTGGCGCAGAGCCGGTTTTCCGATGAAACTGAAGGTCTGACCGTTGCGCGAGAGCTTCTTGATGGAGAGGATATTCCCCCCAATCTTTTCATCCCGGTTCAAAGCACCAGCCTCATAGATGACGGTAATGGTGACATGATTCATTGTTCCACCTCCTCAGGTGAACTTTTTTCCGGACCCAGAAGGCCGCTCAAAAAGGAGTACAGGGAAGTCTTAAAGAGCTGGTCGGAGTACACGGGATTGAAAGCACGGGCCAGAATGGGTTCGATTTCGGTTCCCTGAAACACGTTTAGGAGCGAGAAGAACACCTCGTCCCTCTTGCCCAGGCGGATTAACTCCAGTATCCGGTATGCCATCCCTCTGGGCTGCTGCTTTTCCTTATCGTAAATCCTTTCGTGAACCTCCGTCCCCCGGAGAGAAAAACCGTACCTGCGAAGCCTCTCACAGAGTTCTCCGGCATTTTCCCACACCAGGTATTCGTAAAATGGCTGCCATTTCTCCTTCTTGTCGGAGGAGCCCTTCAGGAGATACTCAAGGGTGTCCTGGAGTTGCATCCGGAAATCCGAAAGGACATCCAGGACGCCCCGCAACTCTTCCGGTTGCATGGTGCCCCTGGAAAGTTCCTCCACCACCCCATCAAGCACCTGTGAGAGCTCCTGCAACTCTACCTTACGACCACTCACCGCCAACCACCTCCCATCCTTTCCTCTATCAGCGCGTGGAGTGAGAAAAGACTCGCAGCAAAACCCATGAGTTTAACTTCATCTTCTCTGTTCCTTTCCAGACCGATTTGGCTATTGATGTACTTCCTTTCAGATTCTCCCCACGATTTCCCCGGTTTTGCGGCAATCATCATCAACCGTTCTCCCATCTCGAGAATCTCCCCAAAGCGCTGTTCCAGAACCATCCGCAGCACCGAAATTTCCCCAATTCTCATCAGAGACGAGGCTATTTTTTTATCAAGAAGGAGTTGAACCACCTCATACGGTAGGGAAACGAAATCGATAACATTTCTATTTTTCCCGTTATCCCTGATTTTTCGCCAGCTCACCACCTCAATATTCATCTCCGTCCACACCCCAAGCTGGACCCCAAGGCGCACTGCAAGCTCGATGAGACTCATCCCCAGAATTTCTCGCACCGAAGCGATATTTTCCCTGGCGTAGATCTCTCGGGCCAGCCTGTTGAGGTACCACATCACCTGGAAAGAGGGAGCGTTGAGGAAAATTCTGGAACCGTCGGCGAGATTGGAGTTGTCGGCGAGATTGATAAACGCAAAGTCTCTATGCAGCATAAAGTACACGCATAAAGGACAGACCCAGAGCGAGCTATTCCCGTTCCAGAAGGAGTTGGGGAACTCTCCCTTAGACGGCCCGAGGATGGTGAAATGAGTGTGCTGAAATTTCGCCAGCCTTTTTTCCAGCTTAGGCTCTCGATTGGGATACTGTATCAGGGAGGAACCGCAAATACCACAGGTTCTCCCTGAAGAAGCTCGAGAGGTAGTTTGCAGGTTCTGAGGGATGCTCTCTAAAACCCTGCAAAACTTGAAATCTTGCCACTCATCAAGTTGCACAAGATTTTGAAAGGGCCGATTGGAGGCAAAGAGACGATTGCCGACATAAATAAACCTGTAGCCAAAATCTCCCATCTTTTGTGCAAAGTCTTGATACTTTTTTCGTGGTTGCACATCCTTTGTATCTTTGGAGTTGAGCCACTTGTCCAATCCTTCAGGATCACAGAAGCACTCCACAAAATATTTCAACGCCCTGGGAACAGACCCTGAATCAACAGGTACAGGAGAGAAAAGATCCTGAAAAGCATTCTGCTCGATCGCCAATGTACCATCGTCCCTAAGCCAGGACTGCACATACTCGAGGCCTTCATGCTCGGCAATTACCCTCAAAAACCCCACTACTCCGGCGTTGTATAACCAGTTACCCGGATATAAGGTGATTGTACTCACGCTTCCACCACCTCCACCATCCCGAAACCCTGGGAGCGTCGCCGGCCAAGACCCAGAACCTGGATATCCCGGAGGTCTTCCGGATCCCCCTGAAGCAAGAAATGCCCGCTGAAACAGGTGAAGGTGTACACCCGGGAAGTTTCATTCCGTTCCCGGACAGCGTGTTTCACAACCTCCTTGCGAATGGCAAGGGGCTTGAAGGCGAGTTCCCGGTGAAGGCCTCTGCCACGGACTCCCCGAAGGAGTGCATCGGTCTGGTAATTCAGCTCCCGGAGGAATCCTGGAGAATCCGGAAGAAGTGGCTTTCCGGAGGCATCCTCGATAAGAATGGGAGAGAGGGTTCGGAAATGCACCTCCTCCCCGGCAATTGGCTTTTCCCGCAATGGTATAACGGATCTGGGATACAGTAGTGTGAATTTTCCCTTCACGAAGGGGTAAAGGTCCTTGTTCACTACTCCGTTGTAGAAGTCAATGAGCAGCCCCGGGTCTGAAGTGGAAAAGTAAAGGGCCAGAGGAGACCTCAGGGTTAACCACCCGTCGTCTTTCTGGAAATCCTCTGGACGACACAGAAAACGCACTGCAAAACAGAAAGGCTTCGGAGCCTTGTTGTTCCTTCGGTCATCATAGTGGAAAAGCCTCCGGTACCGGTTCTCTCCGGAATTCGAGGACCGCAACGCTTCTTTGAAGAAACTCATGAAGCAGTTGCGGTACAGCAACGGTACTCGTTCAACCTCAAACTGCACGCGCAAACGCAATACCCTCACCCCCCCTTTCTTTCAAAAGACCCAAGGCAGCCAGGCTCACCACCACACTGCCTCACAGCCTCAGTTCCAATGGTACCAGCATCCGGTGTCATTTTCTGTCCCCGTGATACATTTTCTGCAACTTCTGAATTTCCTCCTGAATACTCTCCCGCAAGGTTTCAGGTTCAAGAACCTCGGCATGGGCACCGTATCCCAGAACCCAGCGCTTGATTTCCTCGGGATTTGCCCAGACGGTGAAAACAATACCTCCATCCAGGAGTTCCTCGATTTCCTGGCTGGGATGCCAGACGCGTTCCCTGATCCAAGCAGCCTGGTACGCGTCAAAACGAACGCGTATCCTCACCCTTTCTCCCCGGTACATGCGGAAGGCACTCTCCAGATACCGCTGAGGGGAAAAGTCCTGAGGGTACGAAAAACTCTCCTGGAGGACCTCCACCCATCGCACCCGGTCCAGAGCAAAGTCCCGGATCTCGCCGCGGAGATGGCAGAACCCACAGAAGTACCACACCCCCTCGAAGTTGTAGAGATGGTACGGGTCTACTTTCCGTTCGCTCTCAGTGCGAGAGGACAAACCGTAGTAGCGAATCAGGATACGCCGCCTCTGGGTTATGGCCTGGAAAACCTTGCCAAAGGTCTCGCGCACATCCACCCGCATGGCAAGGGGAGTGAGCAAGGGGGAGAGGAACATGTCAAACTCCTGGGGGTTCATCTTCAGGCCTTCCGGAAGCATCAGTTTCAATTTCTCTCCGAGTCTGTGCAGGGCGTCTTCAAGTGGCGTGCCTCTGAACTGCCTGGTAAGATTCAGAAAGATAAAGAGCGCCAGGGCTTCTCCCTCGGTAAGATGCAGAAAGGGCATGGACCAGGGCTTTTCGAGGTAATAGCCCCTGCGTTGCCTGTCGTAGGCTATGGGTGCGCTGAAGTCGTCTCTCAGCGCTTCGACGTACCGTTTCACCGTGCGGGGACTGACTTCAAGGAGTTCTGCTAACCGGGTGACACCTGGGTAACTCTCCCTCTGGAGTTCCTGCAGGAGACAGTACAGCCGGAAAAGGAGGGAACGCCTGGAAAAAACACTCCGGTACAGGTGAGATTCTCTTCCTTCCCCAATGCTCTCACCTCCCTGGGAGTTTCAACGCCATGGTAGCAAAACACCTCCAAAGGAGCAAGTTGCCTCACGCCTCGGAAGGTACTATACTCTCCTCAGGAAGGTGACACCGGTGTTCCATGTGGGGACCTGTTCGTGGACCGATCGGACGTTGATTGAGGAGAGCGATTTCTACCCCAAAACCGTTCAGACTCCGGCAGAGCGTCTCCGTTTCTATGCGGAGCACTTCGACACTGTAGAGGTGGATGCCACGTTCTATGCTTTCCCTTCTGAACGGAATGCGGTTCTCTGGGCTCAACGAACCCCACCCTCGTTCCTTTTCAACATCAAAGCCCTGTCCCTTTTCACTTTCCACCGCACGCCGCAGAAAAGCCTTCCCCTCTTCCTCCTCAAGGCTCTTCCAGATTCGGAGAAAGCATCAGAGGAACTCTCTGCCCGGGACCTCCCCCTTTCCTGGCTTTCGGAAGCGCTTCAAGCATTCCTGCAAACCCTTGCCCCCCTCAGGGAAGCGGGAAAACTCGGGTACATCCTCTTCCAGTTCCCTCCCTGGTTTCGCCCAGAGGAGAAAACCCGGGAATACCTCCGGTGGCTGCGACACCACACCGAGGGCCACACCGTAGCCATTGAGTTTCGCCACCGAAGCTGGGTCACCCCGGCAAACCTCATCCAGACCCTGAACCTCCTCAGGGACCTCGATTTCTCCTTTGTGTGCGTCGATGAGCCCGACCTTCCCTGGACGGTCCCTCCCCTCTGCGAGCAAACGAGCTCCATAGCGGTGGTGCGTTTCCACGGGAGAAACAGGGAAGCCTGGCAAACGAAAAACCTTCCGGTGTGGGAGAAATTCCGCTACCTCTATTCCACCGAAGAACTCCGGGAATGGCGGGAGAAAATCCTCTCCAAATTTCCCGAGGGAACAGAGGTCTTTGTGATGTTCAACAACTGCTACCGGGACTTTGCGGTGCGGAATGCTCTGGAAATGAAAAAGCTCCTGCAGGGAGATGATGTTCATGTTCACGTATGACTTCTCTGGGAAGAACGTGGTGGTGACCGGTGGGGCCCAGGGGATAGGCAAGGCTGTGGCACAGGCCTTTCTTTCGGCTCATGCCTGGGTCTCGGTGTGGGACGTGGACGAGGAAGCCCTTCGGGAACTCGGGGAAGAATGGGTGGAATGGAGGGACCGGCTGCTTCTGGTGGTCTGCGACGTCTCAAAAGAACCCGAGGTCCGGAGGGCCAGGGAAGCTGTGGAACGGGAAGCACGTGCGGTGGATGTTCTGGTGAATAACGCAGGGATTTTCCTCTCAAAGCCCCTCGAGGAACTCACGGAAAACGAATGGGACCGGGTTCTGGGAGTCAACCTCAAGGGGATGTTCCTCGTCACCAAACACCTTCTCCCCCTCTTTCGGGAAGGCGGGGCCATCATCACCATCGCTTCAACCCGGGCGCTCATGTCTGAGCCCCACACCGAAGCCTATTCGGCCTCAAAGGGAGGAGTTCTCGCTCTCACTCACGCCTTAGCCATTTCCCTTGGAGAACGCAGAATCCGGGTCAACGCCATAAGCCCAGGGTGGATTGAAACCTCGCCCTGGAAAAAGAGGGCGCTCCGCCGGGAACCAGAGCTGCGCCCCATCGACCACCTGCAGCATCCCGCGCAACGCGTGGGAACTCCGGAAGACATCGCAGCAGCCTGTGTATTCCTCGCCTCACCTTCTTCGGGATTCATCACCGGAACGAACCTGGTGGTCGATGGAGGGATGACGGTCAAGATGATTTACGCCCCCTGAAAGGAGGAAAGAGATGGAAATCTTTGACATTTCCCTTGAGATTTCCGAGGACATGCCCACCTACCGGGGGAGAAAGGAGCGAAGACCCAGGATTGAGCGTATCCGGACCCTACTTGAGGGAGCCAACGAAACCCGTCTTGTGCTTGACACCCACACCGGAACCCATATGGATGCCCCCCTGCACATGCTCCCCTCGGACATTTCTATCGACAAAATCCCCCTCTCCTCTTGCATGGGCCCTGCGGTGGTCCTTGAAATCCGCCACCGTCCTGTGATTACCGAGGAGGACCTGAGACCCTTTGACCCGGTGCTCTCTGAGGGACACTTTGTCCTCCTCAAAACGGAGAACTCCTTCAGCGACCTCTCCCGGGAGGACTTCGTGTACCTCAGTGAGGGAGCGGCTCATTTTCTGGTGGAAAAAAGGCTCAAAGGCGTGGGCATCGATGCCCTGGGGGTGGAACGGGACCAGCCAGGCCACCCCACCCACCGGGTGCTCCTTGAGAATGGTCTCATCGTGGTCGAAGGTTTACTCCTGCGCGATATTGCCCCCGGAGGGTACTTCTTCATTGCCCTTCCTCTGAAAATCCGGGGAGGGGATGGAGCTCCGGCCCGGGCGATACTCATCAGGATGTGATCCCGGTGCGGACGCTCGTTTTCTTTGGCGCTACGGGCAATCTCTTCACTCGGAAAATTCTCCCTGCCCTGGCTACGTTCTCAGAAGAACAGGAATTGACCGTTGTGGCCCTGGGGCGCCGCTTCAAAGACAATGCCTCGTACCGGGCCTTTGTCGCTCAGCTCCTTCCCCGTCCCTCTCCTCTCCTTGAGCGCCTCACGTACGTTCAGGGCGACCTTGAGAACCCCGGAGAGCTCGCTCTGAAGATTTCGCCCCTTCTTGGGAACGGTCCCCTGTACTTCTACCTCGCCACCCTCCCCTCCCTCTACCGGGATGCCCTCCACTGCATCGAGGCTCTCGTGCAAGGGAGAACCCCCAAAGACCTCTTTGTGGCCCTGGAAAAACCTTTCGGGAGAGACGAACGGGATTTCCTCGCCCTTGAGGAAAGCTTGAGGAACGTTTTCCCTGAGGAGCACATCTTCTACGTGGACCACTACCTGGGCAAAGGCACTGTTCAGAACCTCGTGGTGCTCAAGGCGGAAAATCTCTTTATCGAGCGGCTTCTCTCCCGAGAGTTCGTCCAGGAAGTCCATATTGGGGTCTTCGAAGAGGAGGGCGTTGGGGAACGGGGGGCTTTCTATGAAGAGACCGGGGCAATCAAGGACATTTTCCAGAACCACCTCTTGCAGCTTTTCACCCTCCTTGCCGTTGACATTCCTCCTCTGTGCGCTGAGGACCGGAAAGAGTGCCCCCGTTTCTTCTTCCAGCTCTCCCGGGAACGGGCGAGATTACTCTCTCAGGTGCGCCTGCCTGAGAGTCACGAGGTTCAGCTCGGGCAGTACGCGGGATACCGGGAAGAGGTTCGGAATCTCTCGTCCCTGCGGGAGACCTTCTTCTTTTTCCCGCTCTTCCTCGACACGGAGCGCTGGAGAGGGGTACCCTTCTATGTGGCAAGCGGCAAAAAAACGGCACAGAAACGCTCGTTCATCGAGGTGATTTTCCGCTCCGTAGTCACGCCGCCTAACCGGCTCGTCATTGAGATTCAGCCTGAAGAACGGATTGACCTTGTGGTCTCGGTGCGGAAGCCCCAGAGAGAGCTTGAGTCCACTCCGGTAACACTGAATTTCACCTACTCAGGGGCGTTCCAGGCCAGTACCCCAGAGGCCTACGAGAAAATCCTCCACGATTTCTTGCACCACGACCGGACGCTTTTTCCTGACTCCTCGTTCATCCAGGAAGCCTGGCGCCTCACCGACCGGCTCCTGGAGAACCTCACAACCTACCCTCCCGCGTTCTGCCGTTACCGGGAAGGCATGCTGACCCCGGAAATCCTCTTCAGGGAGAAGCGGATTCCAGACGAAATGTGCCTCGGATAACACGGAAGAACTCTGGGTGCGCCAGGTCCACGTCGCTTGCAAAGCCCTCGCTCTCTAAGAAGTGCTCATTGAAGTACGCCCGGACCGGGGAGCGGGTCTGGATGGTCTTTTCGGAGCTAAAGTAGAAGAGTTCTTCGGTTTCAAGGCGGTCTCCTGAAGAAGACGTCACCACCACACTCCCCCGGAGTCTCACGTTCTTGCGCAGGAGGTTCACATCGGCGGTATGACTCTCAAGCGTTGCCCGGAGCTCCCCGTCATCCTCAAAAACGAGGATGCGCACCCCCCCTGAACACCTCCCCAAAGTCCCACCCTTGTCGAGCTCCATAGCCTGAGCCTCAAGGACAAAACGGAGCACACCCCGCTCCCAACCCCGGATTCGGATTCCCTCGCTCTGGATAGGGAAAGAAACGGGGGTCTCCTCCGGGAGAGTTTCCTGATCCGCCTCCTCCTCGGGAAAACGGGGTGGGGAAAGCGCAAGGAACAGAAAGACCATGGCGAACCCCACCCCGCACACTACAAGGACAATCAACCACCTATGGCTCAAGCTCATAGGGCCAGCAGGCAATCCCTCCATCCATAACCTTGACGTCCTTGAACCCCGCATGCCGCAGAATGAGCGAGGCTTCATACCCCCGCAGGCTCACCGCACAGAACGTGATAATCTCCTTGTCCTTCGGGAGTTCTCCAAGTCTCTGCGGCAACGTCCCCAGAGGGATGAGAGTGCTCCCGGGAATGCGGACTTTCTCGTATTCTCTGGGAGTGCGCACGTCAAGGAGGATGAAATCGTCTCCCCGCTTTCTTTTCCGTTCCACCTCATGGGGTGCAATGCCCACCATTCTCCCTTCGAGCTTGTTCCGCAGAACATTCGCCGCCACACAAATGTTGTCAATCGCCGAAGCATAGGGAGGGGCATAGGGAAGGTCGAGGCTCGAGAGGTCTTCGACCACACCACCGTAGTAGAGCGCTGTGGCAAGGGCGTAAATGCTCTTTGTCACATCGCCCCGCCCAATAATCTGGGCTCCGAGGAGTTTTCCGCTTCGCCGATCGGCAACGAGTTTCGTGACGACCTGCTTCGCCCCGGGGAAGTAGTGTGCCCTGTCCGGAGCAGGAACAAGGGCGTACTCCGGGTCATACCCGAGCTCCTGGGCCTGGCGCACGGTGAGACCAGTGCGGGCAATGGTGTACTCGAAGAGCTTGAAAATCACCGAGTTCAGAGCACCTCGGAAGACTTCGTTCCCTCCAGCGATGTTGATGGCCGCCACCCGGCCCTCTTTATTGGCCAAAGACCCCATGGGCATGTAGGCTGCTTTCCCACAAACGAGATTCTCTATCTCGACACAATCCCCCACTGCGTAAATCCAGGGGTCACTTGTGCGCATGAAGCAATCGACCTTGATGCCACCTGTTTCTCCGATGGCAAGACCTGCCCGCTGGGCAAGGTCGGTGTTGGGGCGAAAACCGGTAGCCACAATGACGAGGTCTGCTTCATAAGCCCCCTTGTCGGTGATGACCCGCTTCACCACACCTCCCTGCCCCTCGAGGACCTCCACCCGTTCCCCAACCTTCACCGTCACACCCTGGGACTGGCAGTAACGTCGGACAAGGATGCCCATATCCTCGTCGAGGATGGGGAGAATCTCGGGAAGAACCTCGATGACTGTCACCTCAAGTCCGCTTTTCACGAGGCTTTCGGTCATCTCCATCCCGATGAGTCCACCACCGATAATCACGGCTTTCCTGGCGAGCTTCTCTTTGATAGTCCAGCGGATGGCCTCGGCATCCTCAATCCCGTGGAGGGTGTACACGTGCCCAAGGTCTCTGGCACTGATCGCGGCATCGGGGTGCTCCAGGTCCACCGCCTTAATTGGCGGGAAAGAGGGCTTTGCCCCGGTGGCAAGAACAAGGTAATCGTAAGGGAAAGAGAGCATCTCGCCGGTGTCAATCCTCCGGGCCTCAACGACTTTCCTCTCCCGGTCAATCCGGATAGCCTCAGTGCGGTTGTAGACCTTGATACCCTTGGATTTCTCGAAAAATTCCGGGTCTCGAAGGACCCCCACCGGGGTTTCCATGAGCTCCCGGTATTCCTTCACCTCACCACTCACATAGTACGGAAGCCCGCAGCCTGCATAAGAAAGAAACTTCCCCCGCTCAATGATGACGATTTCCGCATCCCGATCCAGACGGCGGAGTTTTGCCGCCACCTTCGGCCCGC
Organism: Candidatus Caldatribacterium sp. SIUC1; assembly: GCF_051549785.1. Taxonomy (GTDB): domain Bacteria; phylum Atribacterota; class Atribacteria; order Atribacterales; family Caldatribacteriaceae; genus Caldatribacterium. Next base: position 1,963,722 of record NZ_CP189974.1, read on the forward strand.
CAGCAACACCACCGATGATGACTATCCTCTTCCCCATCGCCATCCCCCTCTCTATCGGCCCCTGAGTGACCTTACTTCGTTATAGATGGTGCCAAGGCAGAAAAGCGATGCCCCGCCAACGAAAAGCCCAAATCCCCCGAGAACCCCCCCAAAACCTCCTGCCCAGACGAGGTCCGAAAAGGGTGGTGGAGCAAAGGAAGGCTCCTCCGAGGGAACAGACTGGGTAAGAAATCCCATCCATCCCCGGACACCGATAACGGTGAAGACGGCCAAGACCACACCAAGGCACATCACCACAATACCCACAATCCGCAAAAACGTTCCCATTGCTCTCCCCTCCCCATTTTTTTCTCCATTCTACTCCAGAAGCGCCAAAGGAAAAAGGCCTCCTTGCCTGTCCCGGGAAAAGAGGATAAGATTAGGAAAAAGAGAGAGGAAGGTGGATATGGGAACGGTGGACCTCTGGCGTGAAATGCGGAAAAGCTTTGATTTTCTTGCGCGGTACCCCCAGACGATTCTGTGCGCCCTTCCTTCGGCCTTTCTCGCCAGCGTGGCCAGCTTCCTCGTGTGGGACCGGGGGCTCTCCCGGATCGTTCTCCTCTTCCAGTGGGGGGTGGGCATCTTCTTCATCCTCTGTGCCCTGTTTCTGGCACTCCTTACCCTGGGTTTCATTACCTTCCTCCTCTGGGATTTTGAGGTCCGGGGAGAGGCGAGCTTCAGGCGGGCCTTCTCGATGTTCTCCCGGAGATTCCCTGAGGTATTCTTCGCAGCCCTCGTTGTGGGGTTCCTCGTGGGCTTTTTCTCTTTCTGGTTCTTCTTCCCGGGACTGGTGTTCGGGTTCCTCCTGATGTTCACCATCCCGGCGGTTGTGGTTGAAGGGGACGACCCCTTTTCGGGAATTCGCCGGAGCTTTCAGCTCACCGTAGAAAACCTCGGCGAGTGCTTCACCTTCACCGTGGTAGCCCTCTTTTTTCTCGTTGTGGGGTACCTCCTCTTCTGGGCCTTCGGCTTCCTCTCTCTCGCTGGGGTCGCCATCAACACGCTCCTCGGAGGAGGGATTCTCGCCTACCTCTCCGTGTTCCTCAGCCGCCTGTACCTTGGGCTTTCCCGCTTCTGACCGAGAGGCTCCCAAGGTCAAGGACGAGGCCATCGTGAGCAGCGATGGTGGGAACTCCGCACCGTTCTGAAAGGCGTTCGGCAATCTCCCAGGGCTTCCCCCGGAGAATCGTCATCCCGAAATGGGTGAGAATGGCCAGACGCGGGCGAATTTCCCTGATGAGGAGTTCAGCGTCAGGAACGCTCAGGTGCAAAAGGTCCGGATGGTCGCTCCTCTCAAGCCGCAGGGTGTGGATGACCAGGACGTCGCTTCCGGCATAGGCGGAGAACAGCCTCTCCGTGAACTGGGTGTCGGTGATGAAGGCGACCACCCCCTGGGGGAAAAAGAACTTAAAGCCGTAGGTTTCAACCCCGTGAACGTGACGAAGAGGCGTCGTAAAGCGAAGGGATCCCAGGGCATACTCTCCCCCCTCGACAAGGATGTGGAGACCCTCAAGGTGTTCCCGAAGATACCGGAAAATCACGGGTTCTTCTTCCAGGGCATCCTGAGGCACAAAGAGGTGCCCCCGGACTTTCGTGGCCCCCTGGGTCATGGCCTCAACGATGATGTTGAGGTCTCCGGAGTGGTCGAGGTGCCGGTGGGAAAGCACAACTCCCGACAGCGTCGCCGGATCAAGGGGAGGCTTGCTGGAAAGGGCCCGCACCAGTGCGCCGGGTCCGGGATCAAGGTGCAGGGCAGTGTCCTGGAAGGCAATCCACACACCTCCGGAAGCCCGGAGTTGCCTCGTGACCACGAAACGCGCTCCCGCTGTCCCCAGGAATTTGATGAAATCCCCCATCAAGGAGTACTATACTGGAAAAGGAAGGGGGCGTAAAGATGGCCCGTCTTGTGATTCTCGGGAGGCCGGGAGTGGGGAAAACCACTCTGGTAAAACGCGTGGCCGAATACTTCCCCGGGCTTTTCCAAGGTTTCTACACCGAAGAGATTCGGGAAGGACACATGCGGACCGGTTTTCGGATCGTCACCCTTTCGGGGAAACGCGGCGTGCTGGCCACAAAGGGAGGGGCCTCACCTCTGCGGGTGGGAGCATACGCGGTGTTCGTCGAGGATTTTGAACGTCTGGTACTCCCTGAGCTTGAGAACGCCCTGAAGCGGAGGGCGCCGCTTCTTGTCGACGAAATCGGCAAAATGGAGCTCTTCTCCCGGAATTTCCGGAAACTCCTCGACATCCTCTGGAACGAGGCGGAGTTCCTTCTTGCCACTTCCCGATTCCCTGAAATCCCCGAAGTCCAGGAACTCTTTGCCCGGCCTGGGACCCTGCGGTTCTTCCTCACCCCTAAGAACCGGGAAGAGGTCTTTGCCCGTGTGAGGGAACTCGTCGGAGCATTCACGAAGGAAGGAGCACGCGGCTTTTCATCGAGAGTTCCTCAACAATGGTGAGCGTCAGGGACCTGGCGAGGTCGATGTCCTCGGTGATGTACCCTCCCTTCCCGTCGGGTGCCCGGACGGTCACACAGGGACGGAAAGGCAAAACGGGATTGAGGCGACTCACCACTGCTTCCCGACCATCGGAGAGACGGACCACGTCGCCCACCTGATACGGGGAAAGGTGCGCGACAAAGACGCGAACTACCCTTTCGTCGAGTCTATACCCGGCATTCCCCATGAGGTACTCCACGACTTCGGCCACCGGCATGGGCTTCCGGTACGGACGTTGCGAGGTGAGGGCCTCGTACACATCAGCCACAGCCACAATCCGGGGGAAGAGATGGATGGCCTCCGCCCCAAGCCGAAGGGGATAGCCACTGCCGTCAAGGCGCTCGTGGTGCTCAAGGGGAACGAATTTGACGAGATCCTCAAGGGCTTTATGCTCATCAAGGAGATTCTTGGCCACCAGAGGATGCTCACGGATCACCCGCCACTCATCCTCACTCAAGGTAGAAGGTTTACGGAGGATTTCCGGGGGGATTTTGAGCTTCCCAAGATCATGGAGGAGCGCTCCAAGACCAAGCTGCACGAGGTCTTCCCGCCCAAGGCCCAGGAACTTCCCGATGAAGAGGGCAATAACGGCAACATTGAGGGAGTGCGTGAAGGTGAAGTCATCATGCCGCTTCAGCTGAACGATGGGGATAACGAGTGCCTCGTGGGCCCGGACTTCTTCAAGGATGGCTCCTACCTGCTCTTCAAGCGGCTCAAGGGAAACGTGACGCCCCTGCGCAAGACCATGCATGGTGTCCTCAAGGCAGGAAAGCGTCTCCATCTTCACCTCGAAGGACACGTCCTCTTGTGCGACCTCCTCCCGAACCTCTTCAATGACCTCCGCCACCACAGTGGCCATAGCCCGGCGCCTGAGACGCTCGAGAAAGGCTTCGGTGATGGTCTGCCCCCGAAAGAGCAGCACCTGGTCTTTCTCGTCAAGGAGTGTGAAGGGGATGACCGCCCCCACTTCAAGACGGTGGACAGGGATGCGGATTTTCCTAACACGATGCATCACCATGAGAGCTCACGCCCCAGAAAAGAAGAAAAATCCGGAATCTTCCGCTCACCCTGGTAGGAGAGGTACTGAGCAACAAGGACATCAAGGATCTCGAAAGCCTTCCGGTCCCCTTGAGGCAACTTTACTCCATACCCCACAGGGGTGTCAACGAGGGCTTGTAGCACCTCAAGCTCCCGAAGAGCGAGGGGAAAGAGCCTTTGCGCTTCCCGGCCGCAGGAATCACACACCACGCCTCCTGAGGCAATGCTGAAAAAGCAGGGAGTCCCCGTTACCTTCCTCCGGCAGCGCACGCACTCCCGGAGCTCCGGGAAAACCCCAAGGGCCCGGGCCACATCCAGGCGAAAACGCACAAGAAGCGGGAGAATGGCCTCTTCGTGGCGGAGGAACATCTCCCAGAGCACGAGCACCTCATCGAGCAGCTCCTCTTCTCGCCGCTCAAAGGGGAACACCCGATCCAGAACGCACAGAAGGTACTCCCCTGCCATCCACTGTAGAGGCGTCCGCAGAAGACCTCGGAAAAGCTTCTGAATCTTCCCTTGAACGATGAGGGGCATGCCCGAGGCAGTGTAGAAGAGGAACTCGGAAAAGGAGAAGAAGTCCAGGGAAGCTCCAAAGCGGTTTCCCACCTTCCGTGCACCCTTAGCGATGGCCTGGAACTTCCCCCGCTTCCTCGTGAAGAGGG